>WQZU01000031.1 GCA_009780575.1 Candidatus Methanomicula labiotermitis | reverse complement strand
GTCTCAGTAAATTTGCGCTTCTTTGCACTCTCAAGTGCCTTCTGCACAGCCGTTACGGTCGATTTTTCTGCCAATACAATTCCTCCTCGTAGTACATGCGAGCCGTTAAGCTCTCCTACAAGCAGAACAGATGATTAAAGGCATTATATATAAAGATTAAGAAGAAAAAGGAAGAAACGTCTCCGTGTTTTCAATATTCGCGTATACTTGACCGCGGACGATGCGCCTGCAAAATCTGGAACTGCGGATGCGCTTACCAACATGGATCGCACAGCCGATGGGTTATGCTGCCAGACGCAAAGGCTGGGTTTCTTACAAATCCTTATTAACTCACATTAATAATCATTATATACTGTGTCATTATTGACTCGTTCATCTGAAAGGTGGGTCAATGGAAGAAGTTTTGTGTAACGTGGAACTCATAAAAGAGAATAACGATTACGTTGCGAAGATACAGAGTGAACTCGGCGGCCTTAGAGAGTACCGATCCGTGAACTTCGAAGAGGTGCTTGAGCAGATGACCATGGACCTCCAGGAAGAGTTTGAATCGATGTGAGGGTGTGGTGAATTGGATGACCGCCAACAAAATCAAACAAATAACCGATATTTTAGATATTCTTGCTGATGACAATTCTGTACCCAGGAATATAAGGAAAGGCGCAACTGACGCTAAAGTAAGGCTTCTGGACACGAAGGATGCGATGGACGTACGCGCAACAAGCGCCATAATGATACTGGACGATCTTGCGAACGATCCGAACATACCGCTTCACGGAAGAACCTTGATCTGGAATGTGATAAGCCAGCTTGAGATACTTAGCCAGTCGTAAAACTTTTGAAAATCTTGCCGGGATGCGTCCCGGCAGACTTTATTCCCATTCTATCGTGGCCGGAGGTTTGTTTGTTATATCGTATACCACACGGTTAACTTTGTCGCCCATCTCGCCTGCTATGCGTGCCGATACCGACTCCAGAACGGAAAACGGTATATGAGCGCATTTTGCGGTCATTCCGTCCTTCGACAGAACTGCGCGCACAACGACCGTCATCCCGTACACCCTTTTCCCATCGCGGACGCCTACCGACCTTATCGGAAGAAGAGCTGCAAAATACTGCCACGGAAGTTCCATCTTCCCGTCTGCCGATGCTTTTTGTATCTCGTCCTCAACGATGTGGCATGCTTCTCTCACGATCGCAATATTCTCAGGCGTAACTTCTCCCAGGCATCTTACCGAAAGCCCCGGACCGGGGAACGGCTGCCTTTCCGACACTTCTATTCCGAGAAAACGTGCGACCTGTCTTACCTCGTCCTTGTAAAGGTCTCTGAGCGGCTCAACGAGCTCAAGGTCCATCTCCTTTGGTATACCGCCGACGTTGTGATGCGATTTCACCACATCGCGGCCGCCTTCCCCCGATTCGATCCAGTCCGGTGCAATGGTACCCTGTACCAAATATTTCGCGCCGAACTCCTTCGCCTCTTTCTCAAAACATCTTATGAATTTCTCTCCGATGATCTTTCTTTTGGCCTCCGGATCGGTGATCCCTTTGAGGCCTTCGAAAAATATATTGTCCGCGTCCAGGATCTTGAAGTTTACGTTCATGGATCCCAGCATGCCGCGGACCTCTTCGGTCTCCCCCTTCCTCATGAGTCCGGTGTTGACGTAAACGGCAAGCAGTCTGTCTCCGATCGCCTTGCTGGCTATTACCGCTGACACTACACTGTCAACGCCTCCGGAACAGGCGATTATTGCCTTTCCGGTGACCTTTTCCTTTATCTTCCTGATCTGTGTGTCCACTAATGATTCCGCATTAAACATTGGACCACACCGCTTTTGAATCGGCGATTATGTTCTTCTCCATTTCTTTGCGGTACTCTGCCATCTTCTCCCTGAACTCGGGTTTCCCTACGCTCAGTATCTCAACTGCCAGCAGTGCCGCGTTGTCTCCCCTGTCGAGGCCGACCGCTGCCACCGGTATTCCGGGAGGCATCTGTATGACCGCAAGCAGAGAGTCCAGGTTCAATACGCCGCTTACCGGGACGCCGATGACCGGTCTCGTTGTCAGAGACGCAACGGCTCCGGGCAGTGCCGCGGAAACTCCGGACATTGCGATGAATATGTCGGCATCGCTGTTCATCACTATTTCTTCAACGCGCTTCGGCGTCCTCTGTGCTGATGCTACGTAAAGTTCGTAATCGACACCGAACTTCTTGAGTATGGATATCCCTTTTTCCGCTACCGGAAGATCGCTCCTGCTACCCATGAGAATGACTACTTTTGGCATACATGGTCAATAAGACGACAACGATATAAAATCAGTGGTATGTCATCATTTTCAGTTGGCTGCATCATCTTATCGTCTGTTGTGACACGGCCGCATGCTTAGGACCGCATCCGCACGCTTGCGGTACTCAGGATGACGTGGTATTGACAAAAAATATATGTCACATAGTTATAGTGAGCCCATCCGGTGATGTAATTATGCACGTCATATCTATGATCGTAAAAGATGAGTTCGGTGTCATGCAGCGCGCGATGGGCGAGTTCACGCGCAATAAGATAAACGTTGAGACGATAGTTGTCGGGAAATGTGAACTTCCCGGCAAAGCGAGGATCGTGCTCTCCGTTGTCGGTAAGGACGCAGCCGAAACGGCGATCGCCAGGCTAGAGAGGCTGGAAGATGTCTGTGACGTTCGGCTTGTTCCCGCGGAAGGACAGTCAGCATATGCGCTTATATCCACTTCGGACGGCAACGTCGGACTGATAGGCGGGTCCGCACAGGTCGAAGAGATAATAGAGCGCACCAAACCGATAAGATACGTGAAAGCGCTTAACGCTCTGTAGAGGTGTAGAAGATGGAAAAGACCAGTAAGATATGGATGGACGGAGGGTTTGTCGATTGGGACGATGCAAAGGTTCACGTCCTTGCACACGGATTGAACTACGGCACCGGTGTTTTTGAGGGTATCAGAGTCTATGAGACCTCCGACGGCCTTGCCATTTTCAGATTGAAAGAGCACGTTAAAAGGCTGCTCGACGGATGCAAGGTCATGTGCTTCGATCTTCCGTACACCGCGGAAGAGGTAACGGAAGCGATCAAGGAAACGGTCAGAATAAACAAGAAGGTGGATTACGTGAAACCGTGCGTGTTCCTCTGCGGCGAAGCCGTTGGCCTCAACCCGATAAACGTGCCTGTCAAATTCACCATAACGGCGATATATCTTGGTTCATACCTTGGAAAGGAAGCGCAGGAAAAGGGCGCAACCCTGATAACCTCGTCCTGGTTCAGACCGTGGAACCTTGCCTCTCCGGCAGGTGCGAAGGTGAACGGCATCTATGTTACGTCATGCCTTGCGAAAAGAGAAGCGGTCACTAGAGGTGCCAATGAGGCTGTCATGCTGAACGCGCAGGGTAACGTTGCGGAATGCAGCGGAGAGAACATATTCATATACAAACGCGGAAAGCTTTACACACCGAAGACAGCGGACAGCATACTTGAAGGAATTACAAGAAATTCGATAATGGAGATCGCCAGCGATCTCGGCTACGACGTCATTGAAACGGAAATCTCGCGTATAGACATGTACACTGCCGATGAGGTCTTCATGACCGGCACCGCCGCAGAGATCACCAACGCCACAAAGATCGACGACCGCATCATCGGTGACGGCAAGCCCGGTAAGGTCGGAAGGGAATTGGCGGACAAGTATGCGGACGTTGTAAGAGGGAAGGACCCCAGATACGAGAAATGGCTGGACCGCCTCTGACCGTTTAGCGGTTTTCGCCGACAGGGTATTTCATCGCCGGACTGGCACCTGCGGTGCGGATGCCGTCGGCGGTCTGGTTGTATTACATCGTCAAAAACCGCAATCAGGCAAACGTTAAATACAATCTAACATGTTGCCGTATTAAAGAATAAGGTGCTGGTAATGCCGGTACACTGTTTGGAGGAATTCAAGTGGAATGGATGAATTGGATGGATTTCCTGACGATCGTGGTGTTCGTGTTTGCGATTGTCATGTTTGTGGCGGGCCTGTTCACAGCATATTTCGGCAGCGGTAAAAGCCGGAAGGTCGGAGTGGGTCTTTTGGCGATCGGCCTCGGCATCGGACTGATCTGGGCATGGCTCGTCGGATTCAGTGACGTGTCTCTGTTCTCCGACGTGGTGGCATGGGATGTCGTGATGAGCGCCATATTCCACATTGTCGCCGCACTGATAGGCGCTCTTGTGGCCGTCGGGATATTCCTCGTGGCCGTTATGAAAAGTTAAACGGCGGATCTCCGCCACTTTCTCTTTTTCACACATCGTGCAGCATTCTTTCATCGAACATTTTTCCGTTGTTCTTGCGATACTATGAGGTGACCGGCGAACGACGGAACGGGTGCGGCCGCAATATGTTTTTTGTATATCGTGAATTGTCAAAGAAATCTCCACTTGAATATAAATTTGACGAAAATCATTAAATACCGGATAAAATATCGTTGCACAAAAACCGGTAGATAAAACTATCGCGCCGCAGGTATGGACATGGATGTTTTGGGTTTTGTAGAAGATGTCACGAGCGAGGGACTGATCATTGTTAGAAGTGATGTGGCACCTGATAACGGCAACCCCGTCTACGATGCAAAACAGAAAAAAATAGGGACGGTCAGAAGAGTGTTCGGACCCGTGAACCGTCCTTATGTGACCGTGACGCCGGTCGAGAGATCCGTGCTCACCAACATATCCGGCAAGAAGGTCTACTTTGAGAAGGTGACTCAATATGGCAAAAATAAGAGAAGGAACTGATGAGGTCGACAGATGCCCCGAGTGCGGAGGAAAGCACCTCGTGCGCGACTATGAAAGAGGAGAGTTGCTTTGCGAAGACTGCGGACTCGTGCTTGACGATCAGTTCATAGACCAGGGGCCCGAGTGGAGGGCGTTCGACGTCGAGCAAGGTGAGAAGAGAGCACGCACCGGAGCTCCCATGACATATACGATACACGACAAGGGATTGTCCACGGAGATCTCATGGAAAAACAAGGACAGCTACGGGAAAAGCATACCGACAAGGAACAGGGCGCAGCTCTACCGTCTCAGGAAATGGCAGAGAAGGATCAGGGTCTCCAATGCCACGGAAAGGAATCTGGCATTTGCGCTTTCGGAACTTGACAGGATGGCGTCCGCAATGGGGCTTCCGAGGAATGTCAGGGAAACGGCGGCAATGGTATACAGGAAAGCGGTCAACAAGAATCTGATAAGAGGAAGAAGCATCGAAGGCGTTGTGGCCGCGTCGCTGTACGCAGCATGCAGGCAATGCGGCGTTCCGAGAACCCTCGATGAGGTTGCCGGTTCAAGCCGCGTCGGAAGGAAGGAGATAGGAAGGACATACCGTTTCATGACACGTGAGCTCAAGCTGAAGCTCATGCCGACGAAACCTCAGGATTACGTGCAGAGATTCTGTTCCGAGCTGAAGCTCAGCGGAGAGGTTCAGAGCAAAGCGGCCGAGACCCTTAAGGATGCCTCCGAGAAGGAGTTGACGTCAGGACGCGGACCTACGGGCGTAGCGGCAGCGGCGATATACATATCATCGATACTTTGCAACGAACGCAGAACGCAGAGAGAGGTTGCGGATGTGGCCGGCGTTACGGAAGTAACGATCAGGAACCGTTACAAAGAGCTGACCGAGAAACTCGGTATAGAGATACAGTTGTGAAACACATTACCGGCGGCTTTGACCGCCGGTTCCGTACTCATCTGAAATGAAGGATCCGAGAGTAAAAATGAGCAGTATGCGAAATTCCGGGATCGCGGGAATTGTTGTCGCGGCAATATTTTCACCGAGCCGGACACCGTGAACAAAGCCGATGAACGGCTGATCTTTCTTTTATGATGTTCAAAAATCTGCGTATCGCTTGATATCGTTTTCCATCAAGGACGGAACCTTTTGAATTCCAAATATTCAGCACCGTCCTTCGCGCGGCAGAACAGCATCTCTTTTTTGACGCCGTGCGCGAGCCTGACCGCTCTGGATATTTCTGGCCACATAAGCGTCCGCGAACCGTCGACGGAATGTACGAGGAATCTTGCGTGACACGAATCGGGATGCTTCTCGTAAACCCGGAAATGAGTTCCGTACTTGAACCCCGTTTTCACAACGAGGCCGTTGTCCCTCATGTCCGAGAAGGCTTTGAATCTGAGATCGAACTCATCCTGCGCGGCCCTTCCGAACTCCATCATCCCGTCAGCGGACATGTTGCCGTTCTCCGATATCACGTCCATAATGCCCTTGGACATGAGATAACACGTTTCTATCAAAGACAATTGCAGAACGCCGTCCGTCATCTTGCCGAATGCTCCGCCGGTGTGCATAGACGGCGTTCCATCAAAAACGAACACCCTGTCCTTTATGAGCTTGCCTTCCGCCCTATTACCGCAGTCCGGCGCCGTTGATCCGGAAAGTTCGCGTTTGGATACGATGTAATATGTCATGTCTCCTTCTTCATCGACGATCCCGTAGAGAAGTTCCTTTCCTTTCGAACCGGTCGCCTCGGCCAATTCCATGAACGTATCCATATTGAAGGCCGTCCTTTCCGAAACGGCTTTTACGAGATACTTTGGGCGCGAATTACTGAGCATCCTGCCTCTCGGAAGGACCGACAGATCGAGATCCGATTCCGGCTTGACTACGAAGCCGCGCTGTTTGATGTCCTTGTAGACCATGTATCTTATGTCAAATCCTTCGGATGCCGAGGACGAATACGCGAAAAGCGACTCGAACGTCATTTCTTCATTCTCTCTGAGAACTACCAGGCGTCCTGATTCAAGCAGGAACGTCGCTTCAATGAGATCGAGTTCCAGACCGCCTCCGCTTACAGGATATCCGAAATTGCCTTTGTTGTATATCTGGCTGCTTTCCTTCTGATCCGTGACGATCACGGAGTTCTCTTTCAGCGTTCCGGGCACGGCGCTATGTACGGCCGTACCGTATTTATCGTTTCCTAGAGTGAGATTGAAAAGAAAGGACCCTCCCCGGAAGGAAGGAAATTGTGTCCGGTCGAACTCCGATGATGCCGGCGATCCCGTGTGTTTACGACCGGGCGTACCCGATCGAACGCGCTGTACGCCGACGGGACAGCGATCACCAGGGAGGCCTTCCGTCGGACCTGGAGGTACTGTTGTATATCTTTGCCTGGTTGTATGCATCGAATATGTTCCAGATCCATAATATGAATGCCGGTATGGACAGGAGTACTATTTCCACTAGATACATGTTCAATTCATAATAGTCATAATAACCGTCCGTGTAAATAAATTCCCAACTGCTCATAGTGAATATCCAGATCGTTAAAATAGCAAAGACCGTGTAGACTGCTATTATCAGCAATCCGCGTACGATCCTGCCGACGTAGAGCTGGCCGAGTCCGGCCCACAGAAATGAAAGTATGGCTGCGCCTCCTTCGCTTTTTTCGCGCACATAGACCGTTCTGGGAGTTTCGACTGCGCCGATTTTCCGGCCGCATTTATCACAAAACGCCTGATGTTCGTTCAAAGAACTGCCGCATCCGCTGCAAAACCTGTTCATCAGGTAAGGATTGTTAACCTATGTATTTAAATACAGGGGTTCACCGCTGCGTTTCGAAGATAAATATGACCGATTGGCGGCGCAGTGACCTTGCCGAAGCGGCGAAACACGGACTCATTGTAAACATTGACCGTTCTGTGCGCAGTAAGGAACGGATGTGTTCACGACCTTGATGATTAACACAACACGTCGACACTATAGAAAGATATATATAGAAGTAATAATCAATATGCTCCTCGAACAAAAGCAAAATGCAGAAAGGAGGTTAATAAATGAAAGACAGAGCGCTGAAAGTCGCAGAACTGAGGCCCGGAGAAGCGGGCAGAGGGGTCGCAAGGATCGACCCCGCATTAATGGACATACTTGAACTGAATGTCGGAGACATAATACAGATACACGGAAACAAAAAAACGGTTTCAAAGGTACTGAAAGGAGATTTCGAAGACGCCAACAAAGGCATAATAAGAATGGACGGTTCCACCAGGCGCAACGCGGGAACCAGCATTGACGAGCGTGTTGACATTAAGAAGGTGGTTTCAAAGAACGCGGACAAGATAACATTCTCGCCCACCGAGGGAGTCAAACTTCAGGGAGGAGAGGACTATTTGCGCCAGATGCTGGAATCACGCGCATTCTCCAAAGGCGATATCATATCGCTGAACATCATGGGCAACAAGATCGATCTTGCCGTCACATCGTTCACGCCGGCGGCGGACGCCGTCATAATGTCGCCGAAAACGGCCGTGAAGATAAACGACAAGCCGAACAACAAGGCCGGCGACATTCCGAAGGTGTCGTACGAGGACATCGGAGGACTGGGCGATGAAGTTAGAAAGGTAAGAGAAATGATCGAGCTTCCGCTCAAACATCCGGAACTCTTCAAAAGACTGGGCGTTGACGCACCGAAGGGTGTGTTGCTCCACGGCCCTCCGGGAACGGGTAAGACAATGCTTGCCAAGGCAGTCGCCGGAGAGACGAGCAGCAACTTCATCTCTATCGGCGGACCGGCGGTCATGAGCAAATTCTACGGCGAATCTGAGGAACGATTGAGAGAGATATTCAAGGAAGCGGAAGAAAACGCTCCGAGCATCATATTCATCGATGAGATCGATTCCATAGCGCCTAAGCGCGATGAGGTCTCCGGAGAGCAGGAAAGGCGTATAGTCGCTCAGCTGCTTGCGCTGATGGATGGTCTTGAAGCACGCGGGAAAGTTGTTGTCATAGGTGCAACGAACCGTCCGAACGCGATAGACGAAGCGTTGAGGAGACCGGGGCGCTTTGACCGTGAGATAGAGATCAGCATACCCAACAGAGACGGCCGTCTGGAAATACTGCAGATACACACGAGAGGTATGCCGCTCGCCGAAGACGTTGACCTTGACCGTCTCGCCGATCTGACGCACGGATATGCGGGCGCCGATCTTTCGGCGCTGACGAAGGAGGCCGCCATGGCCGCCCTCCGCCGCGTCCTTCCGGACATTGATCTTGAAACGGATGAGATACCTTTCGAAACGCTGAACATGATAAACGTCAACAGAGACGATTTCAACGTTGCGCTTAGAGAGATGCAGCCTTCCACCATGCGCGAGGTACTTATCGAAAAACCGCGTGTGTACTGGGACGACATCGGTGCGCTCGGAGACGCCAAGCGGGAACTCAGGGAAGCCGTGGAGTGGCCTTTGAAATTCGGGAAGGTGTTCGAACACATGAACGCCAAACCTCCGAAGGGCATATTGCTCTACGGTCCTCCGGGAACGGGTAAGACAATGCTTGCCAAAGCCGTGGCGACGGAAAGCGAAGCGAACTTCATCGCGGTGAACGGACCGGAGTTCCTGAACAAATGGGTCGGCGAGAGTGAGAAGGCCGTCAGGGAAACATTCAGAAAGGCCAGACAGGCTGCGCCCTGCGTCATATTCATGGATGAGATCGATTCCATAGCTCCGGAACGCGGAACCGGTGACGACAGCAAGGTGACGGAACGTGTGATATCACAGATGCTGACGGAAATGGACGGTCTTCAGGCTTTGAACGGCGTCGTGATAATCGCCGCCACGAACCGTCCGGATATCATCGATCCGGCATTGCTGAGACCGGGAAGATTTGACAAGAGCATACTGATCGGCCCGCCGGATAAAGAATCCAGGACGGCGATATTCAGGATACACACCAAGGACAAGCCGTTGGACAATGATGTCGATCTTGACAAACTCGCCGACCTTGCGAACGGATGCACCGGCGCCGACATCTCGGCCATATGCAACGAGGCGGTCATGGCCGCGGTCCGTGAACTCGTGGCAGACGGAAACGTCCCGACAGACGAGGAGTTGAAGGCATGTAAGGTCAGGATGGAATATTTCGTCAAAGCCGTTGACATGTTCGGACCGGCCGCAAAGAAGGAACTGAGAGGATACAGCGGCCTTGTCGCATGAGAACGGCGCGGGTCATCCCCGCATATTTTTTTTTATAACACGGCAACGGTGTATGCGTCTTCGGACCGTACGCTCGCGCGGGTTCCTTCAGCGTTGCCCGGTGCTTCCCTCCTTCCGGAAGTCGGTGCTTCCTGCTCTGCCACTCATGATATAAAATAGAATGACATACCCTTCACACATGAGCCGGGAGGACCTTATCAACACAACGCGCGCAATACTTGCGAGGGCGGGTTACAGTGTATCCTCTCCGCTGAACATGAGAAGCGTTTGTTTCGATGTCGTCGGAAGAAAGAAAGACTCGCTGCTTATCATAAAGGTGCTGAGCAACATTGATGCTTTCTCCAGAGAGAACGCGGACGAGATGAAGATACTCGCGGAGGCCCTCGGCGCAAGTCCGATACTGATCGGCGAACGATCCAGTTCCGGCTCTTTGGAACCCGGAATAGTTTATTCAAGATTCAGCATTTCGATAATATCCAACGAGACGCTTTCCGACCACGTCCTTGACGGCGTTCCGCCGTTCATATTCGCCGCTCCGGGCGGTCTTTATGTGAAACTTGACAGTGAACTTATCAAACATCTCAGAGAGACGAGAGGCATAAGCCTCGGAACGCTGGCGGAGACCGCCGGCGTATCTAGAAGGACTATACAGATGTACGAGACGGGAATGAGTGCGATGATAGACGCCGCCATAAGACTGGAGGAGTTCCTTAACGTTCCTATAATTGAACCGATGAACCCATTCGGTTACAAGAATGAGGATAAAAGCAAAGAGTACGAGGTTTCCGGGACAAAGAGAACGGATGTGCATATATTCAACGTCCTTCTGGATCTTGGCTGTTCGGTTACACCTACCATCCGCAGTCCGTTCGAGGCGCTTACCAGAAGCGAGAAGACTGTTATCCTCACCGGTCTCGGCGGTGAAGACGATCGTTTGATGCACAAAGCGTCCATTGTCTCTGAGATCTCGAAGATATCCGGGCAGCGTTCGGTCATCATCGTTGAAAGGAAGAGTTCCCTTGACAGCATACAGTCAACCGCAATAATCGCCAGAGACGAGATAGAGAAAATGGACGACCAGTCTGAATTGAAGGACCTGGTTCTTGAACGGAGCGGGAACGTATGACCGAAAAGATAAGGGTCAGCGTCAACGGATGCGCCGTTGACCTCCTTCCCGTTGTTATGGGCCTCGTATCCGAATACGACAGGGTGAAAGACGCCGCCGATGACGGATACGACGCGTTCGCGGCATCACTCGGCAAAGAGGACGTGCTCGCCGTCGGCCTGAGGGATGAACTGAAGGATGATCAGGATTTCGAAGACATCGACATCGTTTACATGCACTATCTGGGTAAGTTCGGTGAGACCGACATCCCGTCGCCGGCCTTCTCCGCTTTGATGGACGTCTGCAACGATCTTTCGAAACCCCTGCTGCCCCTGGACATGGACGAGGATTCTTACTCAAAGGTATATTGCGAACTGATAACGACGTTCGAGATCCTCAAAGAAGGGAGACTTGCAAAAAAGGCGATGAAGAAGAGATTCGATATGTCGTCACCGGAAGCGTTCGCGCTGTCATGGGATGCGTTCGTCAATGATTCAAAAGGATTTCGTGGACTTGCGTCTTTGCGCGAGAAATATATGGCCAACCGCATAAAACTGCTGACGAAGAATTCGGACCGTATGCTTGCGGTCATCGAGACGGAACGTATTAAAGGCGTTCTGTCGGTCTTGGGTGCGTATTCAGATGAGTGAAGATCAGCGATGTGACTGCGGAGAGGCCGTCGGTACAGGATACAGATATTGCACAAGATGCGGTCTGCCCGTCAAAGAGCCGGATAAGACATCCAAGGCTGTCAGGATCGTTGGGATCCTGTTGTTGCTGTTATGCGTTCCGATGCTCTTCTTTGAAGTGTACACTTTGCTCTGGGGAGCGGGTGATATCTGGAATAACATCAACTACGCGCCGATCCTCATCCTGACGCCGTCGCCTGTGATAGCCTTCTGGTTCGCGGGGATTCTGGCTAAGCTGTTCTTCCTTTTCCTGGTGACGACCGTTTTGGCATCATTCGTATTCCTGCTCTATGACAGCCGCGGCGGTATTCTTGATTTGCTGAAGGGTAAAACAGAAAAGATCGCCGAGACGCCGCTTTACGCTGTCATAACACTGTTCGCCGCCGTTATCTCCTTTAACCTGATATTCAACATGATCATTATATCCACCGGAAATGAGCCAGCGGTCCCGGACACGGAGATGTCCCTGTGGGTACTCATGTACAACATCCTGAACGCTGTCGTTTGGGAGGAGGTCCTTTGCCGCGTCTTCATGATAGGCGTTCCTATGATGCTCTTCGCTTTGATTATGAACCGCAGGGGTTCGTGGAAATGTCTGTTCGGCCGTTTTGAGATGAATGCCGCTGCCGTTGCACTGATATTCATTTCCTCGGCTGTGTTCTCATACGCCCATCTGAGCGGATGGGACGTTTTCAAACTTATGCCCACGTTCGTGGCCGGCCTGGCGCTCGGATATCTTTTCGTGAAATACGGCATACATGCGGCCATAATGCTGCATTTCATCATAAATTTCCTTTCGTCCGCAACCTGGATGTTCGGCGAGACCACAACGGTGCTGGTATTCCTCGGAATGTTCCTCATTACCGTGGTGATCCTCGGAATAGTGTTCATCGTATGGTACACGGTCCGCGGCACCAAATTCCTAAGGGATATGATCAGGAAAGCAGAATCCTGAGTCTTTCCTTCGAAGTTACCGCGGATTCAAACGATTTCGATTCGATTATGTATTTTCCCTTGTATTTCGATAATTTTTTCAGAACGTGTTTGAAATCGATCTGACCGTCGCCTATGGTCATGTGATCGTCGTTGATTCCCTCGTTGTCGTGTATGTGCACATTCCTTATCCTGTCGCCGAGAGCGTCAATGATCTCATCGGTCTGACCGGTTGTGTTGGCGTGGCCTATATCAAAACATATCTTCATGTCCGTTCCGTCCACGAGCTCCGACAATTCCTTTGCGGTCTGTCCGATCATGAATTTGAATGAGGGCATATTCTCAATGCACGCAACCATGCTGAATTCATTCATTAAGCGGTCGATCGTCCTTATCGATCTTTTCGCTTTCTCGATCGATCTGAGCCTCAGACCGTCGACCGCAAATGATTGGTATCCGGGATGAAGCGTTATGGTGTTCACGTTAAGCTCCGCCGCCTGTTCGATCGATGCGATCATCTCCATTACCGCGGCTTCCCTTATCCTTTCACTCAGCGCTGCTATGTTGACATCCGATATCGGCGCGTGTATGGAGAATTTGATGTTATATGACGGCGCTATTGCTTCAAGTCTGCGCATTATGAGCGGAAGATAATGTTCACCTTCAGACATTATCTCCCAGTGGCTGAACTCCTTCGATATTCTGATCAGGGATTCCTCTATGCTCTCCGTGCAGAACGTCGTTGATGATACTCCGATCATGTTGTGACCTCCTCGCCGTCGACCGTCCGGGGTGCAAGCGCATCTATGAACGATGTTACATCCTCCGGTTCGATCGTTACCTTTATTGTTCCGAGAACGGTCTTCTCGTCAACGAATGATATCTTGCCCGCATATGCGGCCTGTTTGTTCATGTGGAATGTTGATTCATTTCCTTTTATCCCTTTTATGAGGACCGAGCGCGCCGTGTCGAGTATCCGTTGCCTGCGTATCTGTTCACGGAAATGTTCCATGCCGGGAGCCTCGGCGGTTATCATATCATCCTCGGCGTTCAGTTCCGCATCGGGAAATATGTTCAGCACCGCAAGTCTCACTCTTTCCGGATCTTCGCTCGGAAATACGGGGCATGATATTCTGATCGTGCGCATGATACGGAATACCTAAAAAAGTATATAACAAATCATCTGCTGTCAAGACCGATGAGATCAGAGGTCCTTAATCTGGCTGCCCAGAGGAGCATGTTCCTTTCCCCTGAGGCGCTGGAACTCGTTCTGTCCGATCCGGAACCGAAGATGTTCATCAGGAATATGCTGTCTTTCATAGCTGACGATTCGATCTTCATAGGGAAGAATGAGGTACTTGACTTCATTTCCGGCAGCCTTTCAAAAAATGAGGTGAGACCGGTCGCTCCGAAGAACAAGAGACAGCATGACATATCCGTGATACCGGGAACAGACGTCACCGGTGAGTCGACGTGCGAAGGGAAGATCGAAGATTTCTCAAGATTCTTCATGAACAGGTACAACACGATACGGGACATGCTGAAAAAGCATATGGGTTCGGCGCTCAGCATAGATAAGGCGATGTCCGTCAACAGAGAGGTTCATGTCATCGGTATGGTATCCGAATCATCGATCACGAAGAACGGGCACCGGATGCTCACGTTGGAGGATGATTCCGGATCGTGCAGAGTATTGATATCAAAGGATTCCCCTTTCATAAAGGACATAATAGTGAACGATGAGGTCATCGGGATCGGCGGAAGCCCCACCAGGGACGGTAAGATGCTGTTTGCAAACGAGGTCATCCGTCCCGGAGTGACAACGGAACCGTGGGAACCGTCCGATTCCGTGGCTTCGGTTGCTTTCCTTTCCGATATACATGTCGGAAGCCACACATTCCTGGAGAGCAGATGGGAAAGTATGGTCTCATGGTTAAAGGAGAATGCGAAGACCGCGGATCTGGATTATCTGGTGCTTCCCGGTGATGTTGTCGACGGCATAGGTATATTCCCGGGTCAGCAGGGAGAGCTGTCCGTTGACGACATATATCAGCAGTATCACGTTCTTGCCGAGCATTTGAAAGAAATTCCCGATCACATAAAGATCGTGCTTCAGCCGGGAAACCACGATGCGGTCAGACCGGCGGAGCCGCAGCCCGCATTGTCCGAGGTCTTTTCAAGATCGTTCGATTCGAATGTCATACTGACTGCCAATCCGGTCTGTCTCGACATAGAAGGAAGAAGGGTGCTGACATACCACGGAAGAAGCATCGACGACTGGGTCTCAGGTGTTCAGAGATTGACGTACAACGATCCCATCAGTATAATGAAGGAGATGCTTGAGCGCAGACACCTCGCTCCCATATACGGACAGAAGACCGCGCTGGCACCTGAGAAAAAGGATTACATGGTAATAGACAAACGTCCGGATATTTTTGTCACAGGCCATGTTCACGGCGCCGACACGGACGATCACAAGGGCATACGGTTGATAGCGGCTTCAACGTGGCAGGATCAGACGGATTTCCAGAGGATGCACAACTTCAATCCGGAACCGGCCATAATGCCGATAGTCCATCTCGGAACCGGCAAAACAACGATGAAAGGGTTTTGAATCTCCGCGCCGATGAACGCTTTGCCGTTATTCGTATCAATTCATCGATCTCGGAGCTCCGAATCCGATTATGAACGGTTCTCCCAGCGCTCCGAGTCCTGCCATCCGGAAGCTGAGTGAGATCTTACCGTCTTCGCAGGAGGTTATCAATGTATCATCCTGACTTTGACAGCGGCTCCGCTGTAGTTTTGCGAAATTTAGGATTTGACAGTTGATATGACCCGGTTTCGCGGGTCACGGACAGAGGCCCGTGGCCTCCATCCGAGACGCATTCAAG
>WQZU01000030.1 GCA_009780575.1 Candidatus Methanomicula labiotermitis | reverse complement strand
TCATAGACGCGATCGGTGTGGATACCTCGACCCTCCTCGGTTGACGCCGAACCGTACGAAGCGTTCCGGTCAGCGTGAGCTATCTTCGTCATACCTTCATTTACCGAGGGTGTCGAAGATAAGGAAAGTTGCAGAGACTTTCATGAGGGAGACGGATCACCCGAACTATTAATGCGTTCCGTCTCCTGAAATCATATACTTTGTTTAATTTTGTTATGGCAAGACATATATTTTAATTGGTTTTATTTATATTTACAAGGAGTTTGCGGCGAATGAATTATGCGGTCATCGATCTGGGGTCAAATACGATACATCTTTTGGTCTATGGACTTGAGGAAGGTAAAGCTGCCAAGATCTTCAGTGAGAAGGAGACCGTGGGACTCGTGGGATACGTTTCCGACGGCGTGATGAACGATGACGGCATACAGAAAGCCTGCGAGACCGTGAACAGACTGAAAGAAATTGCGCTTGAGACCGTTGAACTTTCAAACATTCATCTGTTCGCGACCGCTTCGCTCCGAGAGATAAAGAACAGAAGTGAAGCGATAAGCGTTATAGCGTCGAAGACCTCGCTTATCCCGGATGTGCTCTGCGGCGAGGAAGAGGCGATGTTCGGATTCATGGGAGCCTCCGGAAATATTGATTTTGACAACGGTATGATGGTCGACATAGGCGGCGCAAGCACCGAACTCGTTCTCTTTGAGAACAAAACCGCATTGAAAATGTCCAGCATACCCGTCGGCTCTCTGACAATGTATAACGATCATGTCCGCGGAACAGTTCCGACGAGCGAAGAAAGAGAATGCATTGAGCGGGCGGTGAGTGAACGTCTTTCCGCTCTGGAGTGGACGGAAGGCGTCGTATGCAAACATATCATAGGAATAGGCGGCACCGTCAGATCGTTCCTTAAACTGCTGCGTTCCGTTCATGATCTCGAGGATAAACAACGCAACATCTGCTCAAGTTACGTGGAACAGATGCTTGAGATGATGAGCGATCACGAGAACAACGACATTTACGAAATCATCCGAAGAACGATACCCGAACGGGTCCTTACGATCTTTCCGGGTCTCGTGATACTGCAGCATCTGATAGAAAGATTCGGATGCGAAACGATCACCGTAAGCAAGCACGGCATCCGCGACGGTTATATGCTGAACAGGGTGTTGAAATGACCGACCAGACCTTTGCTGAGAACGAGTTTGAAAAATGTATGCAGAACCGCGAGATATCGTGGCTGAAGTTCAACGAACGCGTTCTTGAGGAATCCGTCTTCGAAGGGAACTTTCTTCTGGAACGTCTTAAATTCATATCCATCTTCTGCAGCAACCTTGATGAGTTCTACATGATCAGAGTTGGCAGTCTGACCGATTACATGCTATTCGCGCCCGATTATCTGGATAATAAGACCGGAATGACGGCGGAAGAGCAATTGGATGCCATCTTCGCCCATACTTCATCGCTTTACACAAAAATGGAGCGCCATTTTAACAAGGTCACCGATGATCTGAGAGACAGGGGACTTTACCTTTTGCGTATGCATGATCTTTCCCAGGAAGAGAGTAAAGCCGTGGAGAAGGACTTCGTGAAGAATATAATGCCTCTTCTATCTCCTTCAATAATTGACGATCGCCACCCGTTCCCGCACATAGACAACAAATGGCTGCATATCGGCGTCACGATCGATCATAAGGAATTCGGACTGATCGCCGTACCGAAGACGCTTGACCGTATAATGTCCATCAGCGGAAAACACAGATTCGTCCTTCTTGAAGATGTCATATGCCATTTCGCCCACCTTGTATTCGCTCCTTACGCGTTACGGGAAAGGACCGTCTTTGCTGTTACCAGGAATGCCGACATCAGCATGGAAGGGAATTGGTCGGATGCGGACGCCGATTACTGTTCGTTCATACAGAAACGTCTGAAAAAGCGCCGGAAACTTGCACCGGTGCGTTTGGAACTTCAAAGCGAGGTCAGCAAAGATTTCATATCATCACTGACGAAAAAACTGGATCTGAAGGGAAAGCAGACGTTCATCACCTCCGTTCCGTTGGATCTGTCCTACTGCTCCGAACTGGAGGATCTTATTGATGCGGATGTCAAGGACAGGCTCGTAAGGCCTCCGCATGTTCCCGCCGATGCCACCGGTAAGAAAGACGGAAACCTTATAAAACACGCTCAGAAAAAGGACATTCTTCTTTCATATCCGTTTGAGAGCGCCTCTCTGTTCATTGAAATGATGAAGCAGGCCGCCGATGACCAGGCGGTGGTGTCGATAAAAATCACACTGTACCGGCTCGATAAACGGTCGAGGCTTGCGGAATCGCTGATACGTGCGGCGGAGAACGGGAAGGAAGTTATTGTGTTAATGGAGTTACGCGCAAGATTCGATGAAAGCAACAACATCGAGTGGGCGCAGCATCTCGATGAGGCGGGTTGCCGTGTTATTTACGGTCTCCCGGGATACAAGGTGCATTCCAAAATATCCCTTATAACAAGAAAGGATCACGGAAAAATAAATTACATCACGCAGATCGGCACCGGCAACTATAATGAAAGGACTGCGAAGATCTATACCGATCTTTCACTTATAACGGCGGACCAGAGCATAGGATATGACACCGTCAGATTCTTCAATGACCTTCTTATAGGTAATCTTGAGGGCGAGTACGATCATCTCTGGGTTGCGCCGAACGGTCTGAAGAGGAATATCCTCGAATGCATTGACGAAGAATCGAAAAAGGCGGAGAACGGAAGGATAATAATAAAATGTAACTCGCTGGCAGACAAGGAGATAATCGTAAAGCTTATCGAAGCCTCCCAGAAAGGAGTGAAGATCTCATTGATAGTCAGAGGGATCTGCTGTCTTATACCGGGCGTTCCCGGGTTTACCGATAACATTTCGGTGATAAGCATAATCGGACGGTTCCTGGAACATTCCAGGATATTCTGCTTCGGGAACGGTGACGATACGAGGATATACATATCCTCAGCCGACCTCATGGCACGCAACACGGAGTGCCGGATCGAGATCGCCTGTCCCATATATGATGCCGATCTGAAACGGAGAATATGCGGGATGCTGGATATAATGTTGAAAGACAATACGAAGGCGTGGGATCTTTTACCGAGCGGAAGATACGTCCTGCGCCGCCCCGGAGCGGAAGATGAAGTTAATTCTCAGGAGATGTTCGCCAATACCGTCAGTATCAACAAAGATGATGCGGGGAGTGAGCGAAGCACCGTGAATAAAAGAATTTCAGGATTGAGAGCGTTCTTCTCAAGACGCGCGAAATAAGCGTTAAAGCGGTTGTTAACACAGCATATGTTTACGGAGAGAAGACCTTGCTTATTGATTCGATAATAAAACAATTATATAATGTGGCCCTATGAAACCCGATATAATGCCCGCAGCCATCTCCTCCGACCTGCTGTTCAGCGCATTGATGATCGCTGCGCTGTTCCTCATAATATTATCCACACCAACGATAATATTGGCAGTCAGATCGTCATCAAAACTTCTGAACAGGTACAAAATCCTGAGATCGGTTGAAGATCTGGAAGAAGGCTTAGTATCCAAACAAGCGCTGGAGGAATGGAACAACGTCAGAAGTCCTCTCAGTTACACCGCGTTGCTGAGCGAAGAGATAGAGCGGCTGGGAGCGTTGAGGCAGGCGATGCTTCATTCGGAGATCGCCATTGCCGTTCTGATTCTCCTTGCAATCTATCCGGGATATGAAACGGATGTGCTGATCACCGTGATCGCCATTGTCTCGGCGGTGCTGTTCGTCGTCCTGTACGGAAGAAAGAATCTTAAAAGATACATACACGAATACGTGGGTGCGCTGGCAGAGATCAGCGTGAACGGGGATGAAGCCGTATCCAGGATATACGGATGATGGGAAACGGTTTTTATTGTCACGTGCATACGCATCCATGGCGAAAGTGAAATTTCACACCAATGCGGGCGATATTGTCATCGCCCTTTACGATGATATGCCGATAACGGCTGGAAACTTCAAAGACCTTGTGAAAAAGGGATTCTACAATAACACGATCTTTCACAGAGTGATCGGCGGATTCATGATACAGGGAGGCTGTCCTGACGGTAACGGGATGGGCGGCCCCGGTTACACGATAAAGGACGAGTTCGTCAAAGGACATTCCAACGTAAAAGGAACGATCTCAATGGCAAATACCGGCAGACCCAATTCCGGCGGGAGCCAGTTCTTCATCAACCTTGTGGATAACACATATCTTGACTGGGATGATCCGAAGACTCCGAGCGCCCATCCGGTCTTCGGCGAGGTCACGGAAGGGATGGACATCGTTGATGCCATAGGAAAAACGAAGACGGGCAGGAACGACAGGCCGGTAAATGATATCATAATCGAAAAGGCCGAGGTTTCGGAATGACGAAGCACGTCATAGAGGCACTCGGTAAATCACGTGTGGTCATCGAGAACGGTAAGGTCGTTGAGATAGGCGAGCCGCTGGTCAAGTACTGCCCTCTTTTCAAGAAATACCGCAACATCGATGAATTCAATGAAAAGACGATAAAAGAGAACATCGAATACCGAATATCCCATTTCGGTATGTGTACGCCGTCCCGCCAGGTGAGGATGAATGACTTCCTGAGCTTCGGTATATCCGAACTTTTGAGCATGGCACTCGAAAGGAATGTCATAGACGCGGCGGTCATCGTTGCCGACGGCACAGGAACCTGCGTCCTAAGCGACCCCGAGATAGTACAGGGACTCGGCGGCCGCGTATCCGGAATAATTGAGACCGAGCCGATAGCGTCCGTGATGGACGCGGTCGGCAGAGACCGCATCCTTGATCCGAAGAGAGCGAAGATAGACCAGTTCGCCGGCGTGTCCAAGGCTTTCGGCATGAAATACGGAAAAGTCGGCGTCACAATAACCAAGGCGGACGATGCTTTGCTGATACGCAACGCATTCGGACGGAATGTGATCATCTTTGCCGTTCATACTACCGGTACGTCAATGGATGACGCGAAGAAGATGTTTGATTCGTGCGATGTCATAACCGCGTGCGCATCCGAAAATATAAGAGCGGTTGCAAAAGAACGCGCTCTGCTCCAAGCAGGAACGAAGATACCCGTGTTCGCATCAAGCGTTCCCGGTAAGGAGATAATGCTTTCAAAATTGGAAGAACTTGGGAAAAGCCCCGCGACAGGTGAGGATGATCGTCCGTCGCCGCTCAATTGATCGTTTCCAGAACGAGGTGGGTGCTCGACCTCAGATATATGATCGGTATTCTCTGTGACCTGAGCCGTCTTCTCAGTTCTTTGTCGTTCGTCAAAACATATGCGCCAAGTCTCACGGCAACATCCACTATTGCGTCGTCGCCCGTCTCATCGCTATGGATTATCTCATATTTCCGCGCCAGTGCTAGTGCCGCCTTCGCATTCTTGTTGTCTAAATTCTTAAGTTCGCCGACCATCGGCCCGGGTACGACCATGCGGACGTCTCCGAGCAGCGTCTTTATTGCCAGATCAAGATTTATGCGTATCTCGAACGGCATAAGCAAAGCATTCGTGTCTAAAACAACGGACTGCATGTTCACTGCTCTATTATACCGTAACCGATGAGTCTCCATTTGCCGACTATCCTTCTGGAGATGGCGACCCTCTGTCCTTTTACAACGCAGACCGGGATCTTGAGAACTACTTCCGCTGACTCGTTCCTTGCGCTTTTCACTACGCCGACCGTTGTTGCCGTTCCGATGCTGAGCATCAGGGGTTCATTGCTTTTGATGTCCTCCACCTTCAGATCGGATGCTGTGCCCACTACTCGGTCCAAAAGTATCGTTCTCATTTTGAAATCGTGGACCACGTCAGGAAGATAGGCCGGAGTTCCGATCATCCTTCCCGTAAGCCCGTCGGACTTCGTTATCGCGGGATCGAGGCTTGTGCCTATCGCGATCAATCCTCCGGGATAGACGCTGTCTGTTTTTTTACCTCCTGCCTGAAGTGAAACGATCTTCGTTGTGATGCGTTCCCATGATTGTTTGCCTGCCGCTTCGACCTTCCTCCCAGGGACTATCTCGATTTCATCGCCGACCTTCAGCGTTCCCTGGATGAGCGACCCTCCGATGACCCCGCCTTTGATCTCCTTCGGCGACGCGCCCGGAGAATTTATGTCGAAGGAACGGGCAACATGCATCAGCGGCTGCGTATCCTTGTCCCTCCGTATTTCGGATATTATGTGTTTCTCTATCGCTTCTACGAGTTTGTCTATGTTAACGTCATGGTGCGCCGACACAGGTATAATCGGTGCGCTTTCGGCTATCGTTCCTTTAACGAATTCTTTGATCTGTTTGTAATTCTCAAGAGCTTGTTCGCGCGTCACGATATCGATCTTGTTCTGAACGATTATTATCCGTTCAATACCGACTATTGACAGCGCCATCAGATGTTCCTTGGTCTGCGGCTGCGGACATTTCTCATTCGCTGCCACAAGCAGCAAAGCACCGTCCATAAGTGCCGCGCCGGACAGCATCGTTGCCATGAGCGTCTCGTGGCCGGGTGCATCAACAAATGAGACGGATCTCACGTATTCTGTTTCTGACTCGCAATTACATTTTTCGGCGGTGCCGAATTCACCGCATTTTTTGCACTTGTAAAAAGCAACGTCGGCATACCCGAGCTTTATCGAGATCCCTCTTTTGACCTCTTCGGAATGTTTGTCGGTCCACTCGCCGCTTAACGCTTTCGTGAGCGTTGTTTTACCGTGGTCGACGTGCCCGATCATTCCTATGTTGACCTCGGGCTGCTTGGGAACTTTCATTTGTTCTCCTCAGCCTGAGGAGGAGACAACATCTCCTCGATGGATTTCGGCCCATACTCAGCGACGGACATGTTGATCTGCACGATCTCGTTGGATATCATAGTACCGCGGATCGCCTTACGCCTCCTCTCCCCCGGGTACCTCTCATGGAAGCCCAGACCGTCCGAGAGAAGGATCTTCCTTCTCTTGTTTCCGGGAAGATCCTTTCTCATCGGCGTTCCGTTGCCGTCGCTTCCGCCCGTTATCTTCAATTTGTATCCCGGAAGGCCGACGAAAATACCGTCGATGACCTCCCCTATGTTCTTCCCCACGAGGGAGTTCGCATGATGCCCCGAAACCTTCACGTTGTGTGATCTACCGGTCTTGACATCTCCTACGACAACTTTAAAGTCGACCATATATACACCTGTAATTAGCGCCTTATTAGAGGAGGGCTTATAATACTTTTGGTGACCGAACGTTTAACGACCCTTTTTCGTTGCCGTGTGTATCCATCATCCGCCTTCCCGTGCTTTGTTTTTTTCGTTCTCGCAGACGGAAAATACGTTCCTCGTGATAATGGCGTTCATCGAAGAAACTTTATACGGCCGACCTCGAGGTCATATTCGTGAGTTCAATACCGTATCCACGGCATCTGCGAAAGTGAATTTCTCATCCACTTTGATCGGCTTGCAACCCAATCTTTTACCGAATTCAACGTCTGAATCGCTGTTGCCTATCATGAAGGACGCTTTCACATTGATCTTATGTTTTGATATCGCTTCCACGCCCATTCCTGTCATCGGTTTCCTGCATCCGCATCCGTCGTCGGGATGGTGAGGACAGAAGAATATGTCATCGATCCTTCCTCCCGCTTTCTTTATTTCACTGGTCATTTTATTGTGGATGGCATTAAGCGTATCCTCGGAGAATTTGCCTCTGGATATGCCGGACTGATTTGTGACGAGTATCACCAGATACCCGGCGTCGTTCAGTTTTTTTATTGATTTCGGAACATTATCGTAAAGAACGAATTTAGAGGGATCGTCACAATACGGAACATCTTTCGCGATAGTGTCGTCCCTGTCTATTAGAACTGCCTTTTTTCCGAACATGTTCCTTTCCACCAGGCCGCAGATTATGTGTCCTGCCAGGAAATACCCTTCCTGTATCCTCGGCGTTTCCATGGACGGTATCACCAATGCGTGGTCCGCCATGTCCTTGATGATGCCCCCCTGTCCGGTGAATGATATCGTCACGGCGCCGATCTCCTTGGCGGCCTTGAGCGCCTCTACGATGTTCTTGGAGTTCCCGGATGTGCTTATGCCGACAACGGCGTCGCCTTTTCCTGCGTGTGCCAGCACCTGTCTTTTGAACACGAGGTCGAATGAATAATCATTTCCTATCGCAGACATGGGCGCTATGGCCGAAAGGGATATGGCCGGCATGGGCGGCCTGTCGAACAGATATTTTCCGGTGAATTCTGCGGCCATATGCTGCGCATCGGCTGATGAACCTCCGTTGCCCATGAATATTATCCTTTTTCCATTCCTGACCACGTCTGTGAGGACATCCGCGATCCTGTTCACCATTCCCGGATCTATTCTCTGGATGACGTCTGCACTCTCTTTGAGTTCAGATGAGATAATGTCATTCATCACTATACCTGCGTATGGGACCGCGCCCGAGATATATAACTCTGCGTACTCTGGCTGATGGTTAATGCGTTCTGTGTTTCCGACAAGTACGGAGAAGCGTGATCACTTCTCCTCATCCTTTTTGTTTGTGTCTTCGCTTGTGTCTGCGGCCTTCTTTTTGAATATGAAATACTTGCTGAATATCCAATTCAGTACGATCTCCACACAGCTGGTGGCCATTCTCGCCGGGAATCCGTCGATCCCGAAAAGACTTCCGTCCATTCCGAAGCTGTACAGTATCGGGAATGTTGTTATCGCTATAACTCCGGTGAATATCCTGGCACTGAAGAATGAACTTAATTCTCTGAATACCGTTTTGGCTTCCAGCGACCTGGATGAGAAGACGATCATCTTGTTGACAACGAACGCGAACGATACGCCGCAGACCCATGACAGCGCATTGCTTACGAAGACATCACCGGTCAGGATGACAAAGAGCGCATAAGAGCCCCATGTGACAAGAGTCGTGAAACCGCCGCAAATCACGTAAAGCACAGCCTCTCTGTGTTCGCTGAAGACCTTTCGGTTCAATCTCATCTGATGTCTTGGAGAGTTTCAACATTTAATAACTTGACGGAATCATGATCCCACGATGCCGATATGGGCCGTCACCGGATTCATCTTACCGCTGCATCTATGTTCTTCTTACCCAGACGTATCTCGGATGAGATCTCGTTCACACTATGCCGACCAAGCATTATCCATGCGATCGCCGCCATTATCAGTGCGCCGACGAGATCTGCGGACAGATTCCAGAGTGTGTGTGTAGCACCGTACGACATGTAATCCATTCTCGTCAGTATGTCGGTGAATCCTTCCATTATCTCCCATACCACGCCGAAACAGAAGGTTACCAGGATCAGCGTTGCAACGATCCCTCCTCTCGATCCGAGCGAAACATTCGGCGGAGAGTGCGCCTGTATCAGACACAACGCCATGAATACGATCGAACCGACCACCGCGGAGGACACCACATGCGTGAAGTTCGCCCACCACCATACGTCGAAATACATTCCGTGGCACAGAGAAATAACGTACATGTACATGTTGAAGTACAATATCGCCATGAACCAGTAAGGAAGCGTCACCATGCGTGTAATCCTGAGTATCGGAATGAACACCATGACAACAGCCCAGAGTACGCACGTCATCTGAAGATATTCCATCGGATGTCCGGCGGCAAGCCCCTGAGCGTGACCGAGCGTGACGTAAGTGAACATTGCCAACATGGAAAGCGGGCAGATGATGAGCATCGCCCATGCAACGCGTCTTTCCTTGGCCTCGTTCATTTCATCACCTCGAATCCTTTGTCGGTTATGAGACAGTTGTTCTTCTTGAGCACTGAACGTAAGATCAGCGAAAGCGCTATGAACATAAGGAGCTTGATGAACATCCCGATGACGAGGGTCGCGTTTACGATTATGCCGTCATTCAGGTCCGCCCTTTGAACGAACAGGATCGTCACATACATCGGAAGCAATATTCCCATGCCGACCGCCCAGCAAAGAATCGGGGCGGTCACTCGGTTGTATGACGCTTTGAAGATTGCGGCTACGACGAAGAAGAACATAATAATCATAGGGATAACGGCTGCACCGCGTATGACCGCAGAGAGACATATCCATACGTGTTCCGATACCGTATCTGTCGCTACAAGCGAATCGTATGATGTAACTGTGACCATCAAAGCTGTGCATATAAGCACTGTCACGGACATTACAAGCGCGTAAACGTAAACGCCGTTGGAGCAGTATATGTAGGACGCGACCGAAAACAGGATTGCCGTCGCGGACAGGGCCATCATGCTTCCGTCCTGTTTCCATATCCCCAAAGCTAGAGAAAAGAAAGAGATGATGACAGCCATGAGCGCCCATATCCTATCCATGGTCCCTTAACATGCAAAACAATATTTGTATGTTTGGTAACTCTGTCCTATAGCGGTTGTTATCGGAACAATATCAACAGGCAGAGTGTTGCGTTTCCTTAGGTACAAGACGGTCACGGATCGCTTTGACCGAAAAATAGAGAAGAGCGATCGCCGCAATGTTGCGCAGAAGTATCATCATCATCCCGAGATCATTGATATTGTACCCTCCGCCGAGGTATCCCACATTGTAGGCGAATTGTACCTGGGTTATTACAAGAACAATGGCCGAAAGCAGGAAGATTATGCATTTTAACCTGCGGTCATCCATGAGCATGAGCAGGAACATCACCGGAGGTATTATCCATATGAGGAATTGTGAGGAGAACACTTTCCCGACCAATATGAAAAGCATTATCGAGACGAGGATCGCACCGCCGAAAAGGAAGAGACGGCTGTGTTCATCGTCCTTCTTTTCCATTTTCATTTTCCTAAGCATGAATGCATAAAGAGCATATGTCATCAGTATGGATATCAGCATCAGAGGAGTCAGCAGCGGTGCCACCGTATCCGGCCACGGTCCCGCGAGATTGTCGGAGCCGAAGCTGAACACTATCTGCATTTCAGTCAGCCCGATCATAGAAAGAGGATAGATAAGCGACCCCATGACAGACTCTATATGCAGCGGACGATCCATATGATAGCCTGTGAAATAAGAGAGCATGTCCGGATCCGAAAGCATCACCGGTATCACGACCACCAGCGCCGTTATCGCAAATACGGCCGTACCTTTTATCACATTTTTCCAATCCCGATCCGTAAGGAACGGTATGATGAATATCGGGAACAGTATGGCAGGATACAATTTGGTCATCGTGGCAAGCGAAAGGAACATGAACGCCCACACGTACCTTTTCGTTATGTAACAGTAAACGGAAGCAAGGGTCAGAACAGCGGGAATGATATCGAATCTGTCCGTAACGAACTGGAGCATCAGCAGCATCAGTATCGTGTATCCGAGCATTGCCTTCTTCTGATCTGCACCGAGCTTCTCGGCCATCTTGCATATCAACAGAAGGCCGATCACGAAGAATGCGAACATCTCTATTACGAAACCGACCTTGAACCAGAGCGCCACCGATGTGAATATCCTCGGTATCAGCATGAACACAAGAGCGAACGGAGGATATTCTAAATGGAGTATGTTGCCGTTGAAAACATCGTTGGCGTTTTCAAAGCGGCCGGTTATCACTTCCGTACCTATGTCCAAAACGAATATCGCAATCAGATATACTATGCATGCGATCCCGAAAACAGCACTGAGCATCAATTGATATTTTCTTACACAGTCCATTTTCACATCCGATCATAATTATTGTCGATATATACCCTTTGCGTACGCACCGACCGTCAGGAACGCGGTCGGCATTTCGGCAAGCGTTGATTTTCTATCCGCGGAACGATTATTCCTTCGGAAGCGGATCTCCCAAAGACCAACATATCAGAAAGATGCGGCGGCGAACGAGATCAGTGCGCGGATTGGCGGTTTCCGATCTCTCAGTCCTTATCAGCATTATGTGTATGCGGTCATCGCAACGGTATACACGATTAACATTTCCGTGTTTTGACAGTGTTTCACACCCTGTTTCGGTAACATTATCGGATTAGGGAAAGGCGGTGTCCGCCTGTGCTGGAATACGATTCCGTGTGCGCATACGATGGTTGAAATATCAATATGGCAATTGTCAGTCATGCGAAACGGGAGGGATGAATTATCAGCATAGGAGACTGGATGTATGATATATTCGGCCCTTACGGGGCGCTCGGCGTCATTATTTTCGTTTTCATAATATTCTTCATCGATGCGCTTTTCTTCCCGACGCTTCCGGAACTGTTCTTCATAATCGGCTTCATGTTCGACCCGACGCTTTCGTTCGGCCTGCAGTTACTGGGTGTTGCCATTGCAGCGGAAATAGCGGGGATAGTTCTTCTTTACCTGATCGTTGAGCGCGCCCACGTGCCGGAAAGGATAAAAAAGATCGCCGACAGATACATAAAATTCCTTGTATGCAGCGATGAACGGATGTTGCTTGTGAACAGGGCCGCGCCGGTCATACCGTTCGCGGGCGCATTCATCAGTCTTGTAGAAAATTGGAAGCTGTCCAAAGCACTGTTCTATGTGGTAATCGGATGTATACTGAAATACGGCATCATAATGCTGATGAGCAATTTCTTCTTCCAGTATTTCGAAAGCGGCGATGCGCAGACGTATACGATAGTGCTCATAATAGCGGTTATAGCGGTCAGTATGGTGCTTGCGTTCCATAAGAGAAAGAGAGGAGGGATCGCGAATGAGAATTGTTGACGTGAATCCGTTCTTCTATCCGTACATGGGCGGCATCGAGCACAGGATGCACGACACCTGTAAACTTCTTGCAGAGAGAGGACATGATGTGACCGTGCTTACCGGAAGGCTTCCCGGCACGGAGGAAACGGAAGAAAGGGACGGATATAATATAATCCGCCTGAGATCCAGATTCATAAACATATACAATCCTCCGTTCATATCCTCAAAGGACGTCCTGAAAACGCTGAACGAACTTGATGCGGATATCGTTAACTACAATTACAGGTGGGCCCCGTCATACAATAAAGACCTTGCCAGATATGATGGAAAGAAAGTGTTCACGTACCACAACATGTGGGGTGAAGGGGTCGGCCCGCTGGGAAAAATATCAGAATTTCAGGACAACAGGTTCAGAAAATATCTGAATACTTTCGATCACATCATATGCGTAAGCGATCATGTCAGAAGCGATCTTGTAAGAAGAGGGATCCCTGAAGACAGGACAACCGCCGTTCCGAGCTGTCTGAACAGTTTCCCTGAGATCATTAACGAGGAAGGGGATTTCATCCTGTCGCTCGGAAGGCTTGTAAGAACGAAAGGATTGGACATTTTGATAAGATCCATGAGATCGGTGGATGCGAAACTCATAATGTGCGGCAAGGGTCCGGAAAGGAGGCGTTTGGAGAGGCTCATAAAAAAATACGGCCTCGGGGACAGGATAGAGATGAAAGGATACGTGACCGAAGAAGAGAAAGCGCATCTAATGGGATCGTGTAAATTCTTTGTGATGCCTTCGCTTTTCGAATCATTCGGTCTGGCAGCGGCGGAGGCCATGTCATACGGGCGCCCGATAGTCTGCACCGATGTGAACGGGCTTTCCGATACTGTTCTGGATGGAGGCGTCATCGTTCCTCCGAAAGACCATTTGGCCCTGTCTGATGCAATGAACCGGCTGCTTGAAGATAAAGAAGAACGTTTCAGACTGGCAAAGACTGCCAGAGCGCAGGCCGAGACGTTCAATTGGAACGACAACATCGCAAAGATAGAGAGAATTTATGCGGATATCGTTGGGTGATGCGTGTCTGCGTATCATTTATCTCTGCTGAGTTCGCCGTACAGTTTCACCAATTTCTCGACGCACGAAAGCACCGACAATGATTCCGCGGTCGCCCGTGCATTCTTTCTTATCTCGTCGCCGCACTCGATGCATGCGCGCATGGCGTCCGCGCATCCTTCAACATCGTTGAAAAGGAAACCGTTCATCCCGTCCTTTATGACATCGGCGAAAGCCCTTTTGCCGGCGCATGCCACCGGCAGGCCGCATGAGAGCGCCTCGAGCACCGATAAACCTTGGGTTTCAAACTCCGACGCTGAAACGAAAAGATCTGCCGCCGCATAGATCTGCGGTAAGTCCTCATCCGGAACGAATCCTGTGAACAGTACTCTGTCAGCAACTCCCGATTTCTTTGCGATCGTTTCCAAATGATCCTTTGCTGGTCCCTTTCCCGCTATGAGAAGCTTCACGCCGTTGGTGAAACGTAACGCATTTATTATCGTGTCAATGTTCTTTTCGAACGACAGTCTCCCGACGTACAGCGCAACCTTTTCATCATGCAGACCGCACTTTTCCCTCATCGCGCTGCCGTCCAGATCCGGATGGAATCTCATCGTGTCAACGCCCGTCGGTATGACCTCCGTTCTCTTCGGTTTAACGCTGTTCTTTAACAATTCGTCTATCGTGGATGATGAAGGACCTATGACCGCATCGGCCGCACTCAGGATCTTCCTGAGATATACCCAGACCATTCTTTTCTGGAGCTCCGGGAACGCCTTTACCGGAGAATAGAACTCTATCGTGTCTTCAACCATCGTGTGGAACGTCAGCGCGGTCGGTATCCTCAGGTTCCTTGCCGCAATGATCCCTTTCAGCGCCATGATCGCCATGCCGTGTATGTGGATCACGTCCGGATCCAAGGAACCGATGATCTCCGCTTTGTTCGACGGATAGACGGGAATGAAATAACCGGGATAGCTTTTGAACCTGATCGACGGAAAATAATGAACGCCGTCCATCCTTTGCTCCTTCCCCGGATCGGGAGCTACAACGATGACCTCGTGACCCGCTTTTTCCAGTCCTTCCTTTGCTATCGTTATTGATGTCACGACCCCGTCTCTCGTCGGGAAGTAACTGTCGGTGACCATCACTATCCTCATGGCTGACAGCAGACCTTACGGATTAATAAAGATACGTTCGGTCGCGGATCCTTCGGCGTCCGTGCACGGTCCGTCGGAAGCTGCAGCGAAATTTGCGGAGTGATCGATCATTCGATGATGGCTATTCCGATCTGTAACATGATCTTCGGCATCGTTCACGCTGATATCAAGCGGAGAAGAGGGTCCTTAAACAACCGAGAACCACTGTTATTTCATCGTTATGATGAATTTCGGCAACCGGAAATATAAGAAAAGACAGACTTAACGGCGCAATCATTGGCGAAGTTAATTTAAATACAAACGCGTATGCGTCTTGTTTACTATAAAAACAACACGCGTTGCAGGTGGGATGGGAAGAAATGATTGAATTTATAAGGTCCAGGGCTCCGCTCAGAATCGGGATGGCCGGCGGCGGAACCGACGTAGACCCTTACATGACGGAAAAGGGAGGATACGTCTTCAATACGACGATCAACAAGTACGCAAGCTGCATACTGATCCCGAGGGATGACACGATCATGAACATAGAATCCCACTACTACGGAAGGTATAAGACGTCCCTCAAGAACAGGCCGTTCAAGTTCGACGGCAACATGAATCTGATCAAGTCCGTTGCTAACCATTTCGAGATCGAAAAGGGTTTCGACATGACGATACAATCGGACGTGCCATCCGGCTCAGGGCTCGGCGGATCGTCCACGATGATCGCCGCGATGATCTCGGCGATAGCAAACTGGCTGGAGGTCGAGTTGTCCAAACATGAGATGGCCCAATTGTCATATGATCTTGAACGTGTCAAAATAGGATTGGAAGGAGGAAAACAGGACCAATACGCAACGGTCTTCGGAGGATTCAACTACATAGACTTCAAGAAGGACTGCGTTAAAGTGAAACAGGCGAAAATGAAGGATTACGTGATCAACGAATTGCAGTCGCGTTCAGTCCTCTGCTTCACTAAAATTACGAGAGAATCCGCGACCGTGATAAAGTCCCAAAGAGAATCGTTTGAGAAAGGATATAACGAAGAGGCCCTGGATGCATCCAAGATGCTTGCGAAGAAGATCGGGAAGTCCCTGGAAAGCGGCGATATAGACGCGGCGGCCGCGGAACTGGATGAATCATGGATGTACAAGAAACAATTTTCGGAAAAGGTTTCGAACAGACATATTGATAAGCTTTACAACATCGCTAAGGCCAACGGAGCAATGGGAGGTAAGGTGTCCGGCGCCGGAGGCGGCGGTTTCATGTATTTCATATGCGAATATGACAAAAAACCCAAGGTGTCCGAAGCGCTGAAGAAAGCGGGGGCGGAACTGTCGGAGTTCATGTTCGAACCGAACGGAGTCACCAGCTGGAGAAGTACGGACATCTCATAGGTCTCTTATCTTCCCGTACACTTTAGCGCAGAACGTGCCGAACCGGCCGCATTGGTTGAACGTCGTGAGAATAACACGCTGGTTTATGTGTGATTCTCCTTCCGCTCTCTTTGCGAATTTGTACCTCGATTTGGATATGTTCAGATCGGACGGTCCGAACTTAAGAAGATCTATGAGGACCTTCCAGCCCCGCATCTCCAATCCGTCCCAATTTTCCTTTATGATAGGAACAAAGACATCGGTCCTTCCGGCAATGAGACCGCTCATTATATCCTCGGACACTCTTTTCCCGCGGGACAGAAGATACATGTCCGCATATACGTTGAATATCCAGGACCCTACCCATCTTGTAAGCCCGAGCGCAAATCTGTCCTCTCTCACGCCTATGCAGAGGTCACAGCCTTCCTCCATCTTCCCGTACATATCGCCGAGAGCGTCCGGAGGATGCTGGAAGTCACAGTCGATCGTCATGAAATAATCCGTTCCGGATTCCAATATGCCTTGGAACACGCTTGCAGCCAAACCTCTTTCCTCCGGCTTTCGGGTAACGATCCTGGTGTTCGGGTCGTTGAGTTCTTCTATCAGCCTTTTGGAATTGTCGGTGGAGTTGTCATCCATGAACATTATCTGAAAATCAGGATACAGCTGTCTGAGACATTTCGCCATGCTGACTATGTTCTCCTCCTCATTGTATGTTGGGATTATGACGGTGCAGGTTCCCGGCCTCATTGGCTACCGAATGCGTATGGCTATATATCAAAACTATGTACGCAGGATCTCCCTCAGATCTACGCGGATCCATGAACTGGATTCCTGACAATTTGAGATGAATGATGAATGGACTGCAATCCAATGATGCCGCACGTTACCGATTTCAGCCGATGTATTGACCGAAGATGTGACCGTTTAGTTTATTACTTTTGATAGATATCGCGCAAAAGATGCTTTCAGTATCCATCTGCATCTGCGCTTACAACGAGGAGAGTAACATCGAACGTACCGTACGTTCGGTGTATTCCCAGACAACGGACGGCTTTGAGATAGC
>WQZU01000029.1 GCA_009780575.1 Candidatus Methanomicula labiotermitis | reverse complement strand
TCGGGCATATACCCAGATATGGGTATGACGATTTAAGCCTTTCCGTTTATAGACTTTATAAATGCTTTTATATACGGACTGCGTCAGACTGCATATACCAGTATTTTACCCGAGAATTTCAGACTCAAATGAACGAATGCTGAGTGAAAAATGATACGGCGTGTAATGTTGTAATCAATGACTCTTATTACTTCCATTTATCCGGACATTACGGATGCCCGTTTATGAACAACCGCCACGGCAAAAATGCAACACTCCGTTGCACTATTCCGATATCAGGATAAACCTCGGCGAATTTTTTCATATGTTTCAGAAAATGTTCAGCGTCAGAGAATCAGCGCTTGGTCATTTCATAAAGAATCCTTTCGCAGACCTTTCTTAATTTCTGCACTTTCTTTGTTGCAAAATCCCATATTATATCGAGGTCCTGCGTATCGTAGAAGTGCGCTATACCGTTCATTATCTTTATTATGCTGTCCCAATTTATCTCCGAGAATTTCTCTCTTATCTTTGGATCAAGCCGTTCGGCGCTGTGACCTATCTGTTCAATACAGAATGAGCACGAGAGTTGAAACGAGACCCTTTTGAAGAATTCTTCTTTATCTCTGTTGAATTCATCCAATATCTCGTCTATCGAATTACAGTATGACAGTATGCCGCTGATTAGCTTGGCATCCTTACCCATATAGGACCACTCCCTCAGTCAATATAGTCTTCAAAAATTCAGGCTTTCTTTCAGCTCCTTTTGTTGTTATTATGTCTACGTCATGTCCAATGGCATTCCGAAGGTCGTAACAGAATGAGGAATACTTCAGCAAACAGTCGATCCTTCCCCGTTCAACGCAAATATCATAATCACTTTCTTCGTTTTGATCTCCGCGCGCCATAGAACCGAACAGGTAGACCTTTTTCACACCGTATTCCTTTGCGATCGGCCTTATTATTTCCTTAAGTTCTTCGACCGAGAACCTTGTTCCGTGTGCGAGGTTCATGATATCGCCACATACATCATTCGCTGATTGTATAAATCTGTCTATGATATGGTTGCATTCTGTCTTCGGTATCGCGATCGGAACAAAGGCGGACAAGGTCGTGCGGCCTTCAACGGTGCAAGCGACGGAGTGACGTAGGCACAATCTGGTTTTATCCTCATGCGTGAACATACATGGAACTCTTCCGCACAGGATCAATGATCGCGCCTTCCGTTGTTTGAACAAATAATATAAGCGTGCACAATACGAACGTGTAAGGAGGCCGTATGATGTCGCAAACACAGATAAGCATTGAAACAAGCGTTTATGAGAAAGTGAAGAATATAGCGGACGGAAAGGGAATGACGGTTTCCGGTTACGTCAACGAACTGTTGGAAAAAAGTGCCGAAGATCGTGCTGAAAGACGGAAAGGGAATGACCCAAGATGAACTGATAAGGACACTGAACCCGATAATCCGCGGTTGGGGTGAATATCATAAGCACATATGTGCCAAGACAACATTCGGCCATGTGGACCAGGTCCTCTACAGGATGCTGGTAAGATGGGCTGTAAGACGTCACCCCAAGAAAGGGCACAAATGGATAGAAGAGAGATATTGGAGAACGATCGGCAAAAGAAATTGGTGTTTCGCCTCGGACGACAATACACTCCTGAACATGAGCAGCATCCCGATATGGAGACATGTAAAAAAATCAGAAGTGATGCGAACCCATATACGGACGCTGATTACTTTGAAGAAAGAAGACGTAAACACCGAACCAAACCACCGAATGACCCAAAGCAAATGGGGACATACGTCAGAACCGCCATGAAACACATGGTTATCTGAAGCATGAGCGTACTGCGATGAAAGTCGCACGGCGCGTTCTTGGAGGTAGGTGTTCACGAAGTCCTTGTGTAGCACAGACGCGCATATCACTCGAAACATTATACGAAACGGGCGAAACATAAAAACGGCATGACGCCATGGCAGAGGCATGCGTTTGTTGGATCAGGACCCCGTGAACGGAAGCATAAGGGTCCAGGTAGAGACGGAGGACGATATCTGGCATTTATTCAACGTGATCGAATCAAACGACATTCTGACCGCGTCAACAACCCGCCGCGATGAAAAGGCCGCGGACAAGCTGAGAGCGGAAAGAGCTGAGAAAAGAAGAATGACCCTGAGCGTCAGAGCGGAAAAGATAGAGTTCTCGGATTCAGAATTAAGGCTGAGGGTACTCGGCACCATAATCGGCGGACCGCAGGACATAGGGCAGCATCATACACTTATCTTCGAAGTCGGTGAAATACTTACAATAACGAAGGAAAAATGGCGCGACACGCAGATCGAACGTCTGAAGAAAGCTGTTTTCGAATCAAAGAAGCCGAAGGTCGTCTTCGTGTCGCTCGATCAGGATGACGCAACGGTTGCGGTGCTCAGGCAGTTCGGCCTGAAAGAAATGGCCTCGATACGCTCGATGAGGTCCGGAAAACAATATCAGGAAAAGGAAAGCGTCAGTGTTTATCACCACGATATCATATCAAAACTCGAGGCGGTCACGGAGGACGGTATGCCTTTGGTCCTGCTCGGCCCCGGATTCGAAAAGGAATTGCTTGCGGAATACGGAAAAAAGGTCAGACCGGAGATGTTCTCCAGAGTGCATGTGCATCATACCGGCCAGTCGGGCATGTCCGGCATCAACGAATTAATGAAGAAGGGGATGGGAGCTGATATTCTGAGAGAATCCCGCGTCGCCGTAGAGATGGAGGCCGTTGAAAAGCTCATGGAAGAGATAGGAAAGAATGAATTGGCGACGTACGGTCCGAGGCATACTGAGGACGCCGCTAAAACGGGAGCGGTTGAAACATTGCTTATACTGGATTCCGTGATAAGGGAGAACGATCACGACATCGTTGTAAAAGACGTTGAACTGCAGAAGGGGAACGTGATCATCGTCTCGGAACGGCATGACGCCGGCCGTCAGCTGGCCGCCCTGGGAGGGATCGCGGCCATTCTCCGATATAAAACGGAGTGAATATCATTCGTACCCGTTATGCAGGTGCAGGAAAATGGTTTTTATAACAAAAGACTATCTTCGATGTTGCAACACCGATCCGCGGCGTTAAAAAAACTCTGTTGTCAGAGGAATGCGAAATGAGAAAAAAAGAAGACGTCATCAAGATATTGGACCGCCGCGTTGCGGTGTGCGACACCACACTCAGAGACGGGGAGCAGACGGCGGGTATTGTCTTTGCAAATCTTGAGAAGTATAAGATAGCTCAACTGCTCGATGATGCGGGCGTGCAGCAGATCGAATCCGGAATACCCGCCATGGGCGGCGATGAGAAGGCTGCCGTTAAACACATAGCGCACATGGGGCTCGACGCATCCGTCCTCGGCTGGAACAGAGCGGACATTCACGATATAAACGACAGCATCGACTGTGATGTCGACTCGGTCGCCATCTCAATGTCGTCATCCGACATCCACATACAGAACAAGATAAGAAAATCAAGGGAATGGGTGCTCGAGAAGGTTGCGGAATCAGTGCAGCATGCGGCAGACCACGGCCTTTACATATCATGCAACGCCGAAGATGCGTCCCGCGCCGATCTCGGATATCTGGTGGAATTCGCCAAGGCCGCAAAGGAAGCGGGTGCTATGCGCCTCAGATACTGTGACACCATCGGGCGTGAAGATCCTTTTACAACGTACGACAGAGTGAAAACAATAATCGATCTCGTCGGAATTGAAGTTGAAATGCACACTCACGATGATTTCGGCATGGCGATCGCCAACACATTCGCCGGCATCAGAGCGGGCGCAAGATTTGCCAGTACAACCGTTATGGGAATAGGCGAAAGGAGCGGCAACACGGCGCTGGAAGAGATCGTCATGGCATGCAAACATCTGATGGACATCGACACCGGCGTCGATCCTCTGAAACTCAAACCATTGGCGGAATACGTTTCGGTGGCGTCCGGCCGTCCGATATACGTGTCGAAACCGTTCCTGGGTGCGAACTGTTTCGCGCATGAAGCCGGAATCCACACGGACGGAATAATAAAGGATCACAAGAACTACGAGCCGTACGAGCCGGAAGAGGTAGGCCTTGAACGAAAAATATACATCGGAAAACACTCGGGCAGGAGCACATTGGTCTCGGACCTCGGCAGAAGAGGGATCGATCTCGATGACGATACGGCCGCGCTGCTTCTCGAGAATGTCAGAAAAGCGTCGATAGCGCTGAAACGGTCGATAACATCGGACGAGCTGTTCTGCCTTTACGGTGATCTGATAAACGGCGTCAGAACATTCAGCGACTGAGTTCTTCTTCAACGTCCACTTTCTTTCTCTGTCTTCCGCCGGTCTTCTTTATCTTTCCTTGTTCTATCGCCCATTCGTAGCTTTTCATTTCCGCCTGAGTGACAAGGACCCTGTCCCCTTTGACGAATTTGCGGTTCAGCGTCCAGTTCGTGAACGGCGACAGGACGCGGTATTCATCCGCATCCATAACTATCTCCGTCGTATTCGGGCGGCCGCGCATCTGCGAATATGTTCCGTTGAAGATCCTGGCGGTTTTGTCTTTGACCTCGCACACCTTGGTGCAGACGGAATCCAGAAGGTAACGGTCATGCGTCACAACGATGACCGTCCCTTCGTAATCGTTCAGCGCCTCCTCGACCGCATGCCTGGACGGTATGTCCAGATAATTGGTGGGCTCATCAAGTATCAGAAGATTCGTTTCATTAAGAAGAAGCAGCGTGAGCGCAACCTTTGCCCTTTCACCGCCGGACAATGTGCGCATCGGCCTCTCAGCCTGGTTACCGGTGATGAGCATCCTTCCCAGCATATTCCTTGCGTCCTGCCTTCTTTCCTTTCCTATCACTCTTATCAACTGTTCTTCCGCCGTTAGATCAAGATTCAGAATATCATGATCTTGCGAGAAATATCCTATCTTTGCGCCGGGAGCGATCCAGAGTTCGCCCTCGCTCGGTATCTTTCCGGTCAGCGCCTTTATAAGTGTACTCTTTCCTGCGCCATTAGGGCCGAACACACCCAGTTTGTCTCCCTTCGATATATCCATTTCCACGCCGCTCAATATAACGTTTCCTCCGGTCTTTATCTTAATGTTTTTCGCAATGATCACGTTCTTTCCTGATTTATGGGCCGCCTGTATCTTCACCTTTATCTCCTTGCTTTTCTCGGGCGCCTGCTTCTCTTCCAGACGTTCGATCATCTTCAGCCTCGTTTTATGCGTGGCGAAGAACCATTGGTCCCTGTGCATGCTCTCAGCGATCTCTTCCTGCTTGCGTTTGTTTGCCAGATATTTCCTGCTCTCAGCTTCCATTCGTTCCAGTTCGATCATTTTCTTCATAATGAACGCAGAATAATTGCCTTTGTATCCCCTCGTTTTCCCGAACGATATTTCGGTCATACGTGTAACAACCTTATCAAGAAAATACCGGTCATGGCTTATGACGACGAATGTTTTTTTCATATCCAGAAGATGGTCTTCCAGCCATTCCACCGTCGATATATCAAGATGACTCGTCGGCTCGTCAAGGAAGAGGACGTCGCACCCTTCCGCCTGCACCAGCGCACGCGCCAACATCACTTTCGTCCGTTCGCCTCCGCTGAGCCTGTCCATCGTTCTTTCCATGAGATCTTCGGAGAGACCGACCTTCTCCAGCGATGAAAGCAGAAGAGCACGGTTCTCAACACCCGATCTTGAAAGCTCCGATTCCAGCGATGCGTATTCCTCAGTTACCGAATTCCAGTCGATGTCCTTTCCCGAGGACATCAGCTCTTCGATCTCGGACATCCTTTTCCTTATTTTTTCCGCGTGTCCGTACGGTCTTCCGAGTACATCGCGCACAGTATACACGGAAGAGGATTCCGCAAACTGCGGAAGGTAACCTATTCGTTGAGTATTCCGAGTCAGTTCGCCGGTGTCGCATTTCATCTCGCCGAGGAATATTTTCATGAATGTGCTCTTCCCGGCTCCGTTCACGCCTATCAGACCGATACTGTCGCCGCGGTTTATCTGAAGATCCGCTTTTGTAAGGACTTTAAGGGAACCGAACGATTTTGTCACCGATTCCGCTTTTAAAAGCATGTGATCACCGTCATTCTCTTACTTCGAACTGTTTCGGTTTTCCGACGGCGGTCACGGTGATGATCGTCTCGATAAGCACACGGCCGTCGTAACCTTCCCCGAGCCCGACCTTCTTCTCAACCTTAACGCAACGGAGTTCAACACGTTCCGCGCCGGCTTTCTCGGCTCTTTCCTTAACATATTTTCCTCCTTCTTCCGTCGCGTAAACTTCCGCTTCACTGAGCTTCTCGAACTCCAGGCGGCCGAACGGAGCGAACATTATGCACGACGGGTCATCCAGAGCGTTCTCTCCGACAGACGGTTTCAGAAGGATCTCAACACTTTCAGCAACGCTTCCCGTTACGGCGCCCACTGCGTTGCCGACCTCCGAATGCTCCGGTAAAAGCAATTCGGAATCGAACCTCCCGGCAACTTCCGGAAGCCAGGCGGAAACGGGAGCGCCGATGCCGATCAGCGGTTTGTTCAGTTTCACGGAACATCCGTAGTCAAGACCGTCTTTGCGGGTTATCGCCTTTTTCATAAGATCCAGGCTGATGACATCGGATTCGAACGATCCCGTTTCTTCGAAGAACAGTTTTCTGAGAAGTTCTTCCGCCAGTTTGTATGTTACCTTCTCTTTCGCAAATTTTATGAATTCTATGTCTGACATGCCCATCTTCTGTGATTGATGCGCTATCGCATATATTGACGCCGTTTTTTCATATTCAGTGTAACTTCCTTCGGCATGCAGAAGGTCTGTCGGAGTCAAACCTATACGTTGTATCATCCCTATCTCTTCCATCTTGCTTACGTTGAATGAAAAGGGGTGAACATTTAATTTAAGACCGGCTTCTTTCAGTGAGAAAGGTTCCTTGGATATCATGTCAAGCAAAGCAATATCATCGGCGCTGAGCGAAACATTCTTCAGATCCTTTACTTTAATGAAGAATTCCGTGTCCTGAACGATGTTCTTCACGTCCATGCATTCCGGCGTGAATCTTGTTCTCGTCTCCGCCGTTTCTTTCAATCGGAATACCAACTGAGGCCATCTGGACGCTGCCATGCAAAGCGGGATCACTCTTACCGCATCCAAAATGAATTTGCTTCCGTTGACGATGATCCTCGAATCACCGCCTATCCCGGACGTTGATATCTCCGCGGCCATGACCCTTGTTCTCCGGTTACCGATCATTGCGCCTTCCTTCTCAAGCCTCGGCTGTCCTTTTCTAAGTATGCCTATGTCCAGCGTCGTTCCTCCCATATCCATCACAATGGCGTCATCTTTGCCGGTAAGCATCTTCGCGCCTATGAGGCTGGCCGCAGGTCCTGACAGTATCGTCTCTATCGGTCTTTCGAGTGCAACGTCCTCACTCATTATCGATCCGTCGCCTTTGACTATCATAAGCGGCGCCTTTATCCCGTATTCGGACATCACGCGCTTGACGGAATCCATCAGTTCCTTTATTATCGGGATCAAACGTGAATTCATCACCGAGGTGACCGTACGTTCGTGATACCCCAAACTTGACGACAGTTCGTGACCGCAGACCACCGGGATGTCAAGTATATCCTTCGCCATCTTCTTCAGGCGGAGCTCATGCTCCGGGTTCCGGACGCTGAGGTAACTGTTTATCGCCAGTCCGTCAACCTTGTCCTTCAGAGTTGACATGAACTTCTTCGCAGATCCTTCGTCCAGTTCCCTCATCTCCTTTCCGGTGAGATCGTGTCCCCCGCTCACGGTCGTATGAAGGTCAACCGGTATGGACATCTCAAACTCCTCGCCGACGCAGATCAAACCGACCCGGCATCCTTTTCCCTCTACGATCGAGTTCGTGGCCAGCGTTGACGACAGCGACACCATCACCACTCTTTCCAACAGTTTTTTGTCAAAACCCGTAAGCGTATTCCTTATACCTACGGAAAGATCGTCACGCGTGGTTAACGCTTTTGACTTCTGCAGGACCTTATTCGTGATCATATCCATCAGGACGGCGTCGGTATACGTGCCTCCGGTATCAAATCCAAGACCTATATGCAAAATATCTCCTCATCTGTTGGGCTTATATCCCATATCCTCATTGTATTTTGTAACGACCTTACAGATGTGTTCGGATATATTCCTCTGCTGATAGTCGTTATGGACCTGCGGCGTCTCCGTTATATAGAATTCGGCGTCGCATTTTGCGCATCTGAGCTTCGGACAGTTCTTCCAGGCTTCGGAACAGCCCTGACATGCGAACGTACGCGCATATATCATCGAAAATTCAAACTCGCAGTAAGGACATTTGAACTTCTTCAGGGCGGCGGTCGTGTTGTATGAGAAACCTTTCCCCTTCATCGCTTCATAGAATCCGTCTGCCATGGTGATCCCTACGTATGGTGCGCAATGCTCTTTTCGGTATCGTAATGATCCGCCGTTATCTTGTACGGGATGTCCCATTTTATGAATATGTCGTCAAGCACATCCAATGTGCTTTTCCTGACATGGTCGTCCCATATCCCGTGGACTATTATGTGCATCATAAGTCTCGCTTGATACACGACGTCCGTATCCAAGGAATCCTTTATTCTCGTCGGTTCGCGATGATCTACAATGCTGCTCATTATGTTCCCGTCATCATTGGATAAGAATGATTTCACATGACCGACGAGGTCGGCGCCGTTATCCATGCAGTTTTTTGTGACCGTTACCATAAGATCGTCTATGAATCCCAATACATCACTCTTCTTGATGCCGGCGGGAGCGTTCACGTCTATGTCTATCGCATATTTCCCGAGCTCATCTACCGCCCGGTGGATCTCCAAATGGAGTTCATCATGGTCGTCATGATGTTCTTCGTGGTCATGATCATGATCGTGGTCATGATCGTGGTCGTCATGATGGCTCATATGTTCACCCTTTGTATTGTTTTTTGAGCAGTTCCTCTTCCACCGCTTCATCGTATCTCGGAGATATTTTCTTTTCAATAAGGTCGCATGCATACTTTATCCCGTGTCCGGATTCCGAGGACATGTGCGATATCTCCGCTTTCGGATTTATTTCCTTTATCAGCTGTTCGGTCTTCGCGATGTCGGCGGCGGATGCGGTGTCCACTTTGTTGACGAAGCAGACATCCGCTTCGCGTATCTGCGTTTCCACGAGCCTTTTCACCGCTTTCACGAGAAGGTCGATCCTTGTAGCGTCAACTAAGGTTATTACCGGCGCGTGCTCGATCACCATGTCCGCCTTCGCCTCCGAATATTCGGCAGCCCTTTTGAGGCCCCAGGGGATCGCAACGCCGGAAGGCTCGACTATGACTATCTCGGGATCATAAGCATCGTGAAGTTTTGCGAGGGTCTCCGAAAAGGTTCCGGCGATCTGACAGCATATGCATCCTCCCGCGATCTCCTTCGCTTTGAGCCCGTGTGATTCTATGAACTTCGCATCGACGTTTATCTCGCCTACGTCGTTCACCACAATGGCCATTCTGCGCCCTCTTTTCATGAGTTCGTCAACAATCTTCATGACCGCGGTCGTTTTTCCGCTGCCCAGGAATCCTGCAATCTGTGAGACCTTCATGGTTTACCCTGCCAGGTAGATAAAGAATATAATGTAAAAAGTTTGGGGAATGATATGACCGTTTACCAGTCTATCTTTCCGTATTGCTTCGTCGTGTCGACAACGGCCTTGATGTTTTCCATCTTCGTGTGCACATCCGGAGGGACCTCACAACCGCTTGCGATGCAGTATTTGCCCTGGAGTCCTTTCTTGCACAGTGCTGTCTTAACTTCCTGACACAAATCTTTCGTCACCTGCGTGATCTTCTCCACGGATCCTCTTATGAAGAGCTGCGGGTCGATCTGTCCGCCGATGAGACAGTTGTCCGCGTATCCTTTCTCGATCACTTCCGTTGCGGACGGTGATCCGGGGATCAGCGGGTAGTACGCCATCGAGTAGATCGCGGGCTTGAACTTGAATATCTGCGTATCCAAGTGCGGAAGGTCAGCACAGCTGTGGATGGCGACCGCCATTCCTTCTTTTGTGGTAAGCTCGTTAAGACCGACCGCATATTTCTTGCAGCCCTCGAACTCCTCGTACTGGTCGTCGCCGAGACACGAGTAGTTGGCCCAGAGGTAATCCCAGCACAATCCTGCGACACCTGTCTTTCCGAATCCTTTCACCATCTCGACATCGTACGCTGTCATTGTCTCCAGCGCCTTGTGGACGGCCGACGGGTTCGTGAACATGTCCATGAACATCCTCTCTGCGCCTGCGCTCTGTGAGAGCGCGAGCAGGGGACCCTCAAGGAAACCTGCGGTTATGACCTCTGTTTTCAGCTTGTCCGCGTAAAGTTTCGTTCCCTCGAGAAGAACTGCGGACCTTCCCTTCTTTATGTCCGGGACCTCGAATTTCTCGTAGTCCTCAGGGCTGTTGACTATGTGCCTGTCAACGAACGGCGTGTTCTGCTCGTCCATCCTGACGCCTGCACCGAGGTCGCCCGCCATGACCGACAGGTCCATCAGACCGATCGCGAAGTCGTAGTCAAATGCTTTCTGACCCTCGATGAACGCCTGTGCGAAAAGCTTCGGGTCGTGGCACCACTCACGGTACGTTATTCCGCCGTTGACGAGCTTCCTGTTGACACCACAAGCGATCGGGTACGTCGTAAGCCTGTCAGCCGGTGCGTTCGTCAACGCTGCCATAACTCTCTCAATGTGTGTCATCTCTGCCATGTTCAAGCCACCTCTTTCAGCCATGAGGCGCAGTCTTTCGCATCTGCGTCCCTGTGGTCCGCCCCTATCTCTTTCGCGAATTCGGGGGATGTCGGCGGCCCGCCTATGCAGACTTTGACATTCTTTCTGTAACCGCTCTCAACGAGTCCGTCAACGGCGGCCTTCATGCAGTCCATCGTAGGCGTCATAAGTGTGCTGAGCGCAACGGCGAAGAGTTTCTTCTCTTTTGCAAAGTCAACGATGGTCTGTGTCGGAACATCCTTTCCGAGGTCAGTAACGTCAAAACCGCTTGCGGTGAGCATCGTCTTGACTATGTTCTTTCCTATGTCGTGAACATCTCCCTCTACGACCGCAACCGCACATCTCTTCATGTCGGCCACCGCTGATTTCGGGATGGCCGGCAGGAGTATGTCAAGACCGGCGTACATTGTGTGCGCAGACATAAGCACCTGAGGCAGATAGACCTGGCGCGCCGCGTATTTGTCACCGACTATTGACATTCCTTTAACGAGTCCGTTGTTGATGGCATCAAGAGCATCGATCTTTGAGGTCAGGGCCTCATTGGCGCCCTCTTTGGCAAGATCCGGTTTGCCATTAACAACAGCGTCGCTCAATTTATTGAGTATTGCTTCTTTCGACAAATTTTTTCCTCCTTGTTGGGAAATGATATGCCCCCTACCGGGTGAAATATCTGAAAGATGCATCCACTGGTTCATATATAACCAAGTCAGATGGATGGATGGTAACTCCAAGTAATCGTTTTTAAGTGAAGCCTTTAACAGTGCACAAATTACCATCCACGACTTTCAAAAACGTGGTTAAAACATATTGAATGTTATGAAAAACGTGAATTTCAATGACGCGCCATAATGAGGGTATATTTAATATTTACTAACGCAATTTCACTAATAAATAAGGTATATTTCATATATCATTAGTGTTAATACAAATATGTTTAATTACATGAAATACCGATACTTTTACGGCCGATCATGGAGTTCGAAGAATATATAGTGGATTTGAATGCGGACTGCATATGCGGCTGCATGTTCGGAGACCGTTTTCACAAAATATACCATTTTCCGAACGATTACGGTGCGTCCGTTGTCTCCAATCCCAAAAAAGAAGGTTTTGCGGAAAAAGGTTACCGCATACTTCTCATAAGATTCAGCGGTCCTGCGGATTATAAGATAGTCACGGCACCCGTTTTCGATTCGAGCGTTCTCGAGTGCGACACATGGGAACAGACCGCAGGATCATTAAGAAAGATAAAAGAATTGTAATGATGATGCATTGCGCATCATTTTTTGTTTGCCGCGACGGCCGCATCGATGTATCTCTGCCAAACGGCCCCGATGTCAGGACGGGCGACGGTATCCATGACGTATTGTGCGAATTCGTCGCCGGTGGCGCCGCCGGACCTTCCGGTCATGACCTTCTTCTTTTCGAATTGGCAGCAGATGTCCAGCGCCATCTCCAATTTCTTTCCTTTTTCCGCTTCGTCCATATGGTTTAACATCAGAGCAACCGCTTTGATCATACTCGACGGATCGGCATACTGCGCTCTTCCTTCGTCGACCATCCTGGGCGCGGAACCGTGTATCGCCTCGAACATTGAGTATTTCATTCCCAGATTGGCCGAACCGGCGGTTCCGACACCTCCCTGTATCTGGGCGGCCTCGTCTGTAAGTATGTCCCCGTAAAGATTGGGAAGCACCATGACCTTGAAATCGCTCCTTCTGTACGGATCGATAAGTTTCGCTGTCATGATGTCGATGAACCAATCGTCCCATTTCACTTCGGGATAATCTTCGGCGACCTTTTCCGCTATCGTCAGGAACTTGCCGTCCGTTGTTTTCACAACGTTGGCTTTGGTTATGATCGAAACATAATTCAATCCGGTCTTTTTAGCATGCTCGAATCCGGCGCGTATTATCCTTTCCGTTCCCTGCGTCGTAGCAACACAGAAATCCATTGCAAGATCGTCGGTCACATCGATGCCGTCGCTTCCCAGGGCGTAGCTTCCCTCGGTGTTCTCTCTGAAGAACGTCCAGTTTATTCCCAATTCGGGAACGCTCACCGGTCTTACGTTCGCAAAGAGATCCAATTCTTTCCTCATAGCAACGTTCGCGCTCTCAATGTTAGGCCATGCTTCGCCCTTCTTCGGCGTTGTGGTAGGACCTTTGAGGATAAGATGACATTTCTTAAGTTCTTCAAGCGTATCGTCCGGGATGGCCTTCATGACCTCCGCCCTTCTTTCTATCGTAAGCCCGTCTATCGTCCGGACTTCGATATTACCGCTTTTGATCCTGTCCGCAAGAAGGCTTTCCATAACGATCCGTGCGGAATTGCATATGTACGGTCCGATCCCATCGCCTCCGCACACTCCGATAATGATCCTGTCCAATTTGGAAAAGTCTGTTGATCCTTTAGATGCTTTTATCCTTTCGACCCGTTCCAATTGTCTTTTAAGAAGTTCTCCGAAATATTCCTGAGCCTTCTTTATGGCTGCATCATTCACCATGTTGATACCTGAAGCATCCGTAATACGAACAAGTTTTAAAAGTGGCGGTCGTACGCAAGCTTCATAGACTCATTTCCGATAACAGGTTCATGCGTCCGGCCGGAGCAGTCCGCATAAACAAATACATAAGCGATTCAGGCCTGTGTTCAAGGCGCAAGGCAGATCTTATGATAAAAGACGGAAGAGTAACCGTTGACGGAATTACCGCAACGGAAGGCATGTATGTACGAAACGACCAGAATGTATGCGTTGACGGCAAAGCGCTTAACGGAAACATTGAGACCGTATTGATAGCGGTGAACAAACCGAAAGGGATCGTATGCACAACGGAAACTGCCGAAAAGGACAATATCGTGGATATGGTGAAACATCCGGAACGCATATATCCGATAGGGCGTCTGGACAAGGATTCCGAAGGCCTGATACTGATGACCAACAACGGCGATCTAGTGAACAGGATGATGCGCTCGAGATACGGTCACGAGAAAGAATACGTGGTCACAGTTCATAAACCGATAACGAAAACGTTCATCGAAAGGATGTCGTCCGGAGTTCCGGTACTCGGAACGGTAACAAAAAAATGTCATGCCGAACGAATCGGCAGCAGGAAGTTCAGAATAATACTTACGCAGGGGATGAACCGCCAGATAAGGAGGATGTGCGAATATCTCGGATTTGAGGTCGTTTCGCTGAAAAGAGTCCGCATACTGAACATCGAGCTCGGAAACCTCAGGGAAGGAGAATACCGCGATGTTTCGAAGGAAGAAAAGAGCGTACTGTTCAACCTTATAAAAAATTCAAAGGAATGAACGGCACGTAACTTAAGAAAGATTAAAAGACCGGCGATATTCTCTTCTTAAAGGTCAGTATTGAAAATATCCCGTCGCGGATGTGAGGATGAACAGAATGTACGTCAACGGACGCCTGAAGACAATCAAAGATAAGATGCCGCTGAACGAACTCCTTCTGCAGGAAGGACATGACATTGAGAGAGTGGCAGTTGAAAAGAACGGGAAGATAGTGCCCAGAAGTTCCTTTGGAACTGAGATGCTCTCCGATGATGATCGCATAGAGATAGTTTGCTTCGTAGGCGGAGGCTGATCTCAGGATGACGAACATCGATCCTCATCAGGTCAAAGAAAGATTCAGGGACGGGAAAGTGGCGGTAGCCGGTCTCGGAGGACTCGGATCGAACATCGCGGTCATGCTTGCCCGGTCCGGGGTCGGAAAACTCCTGCTGACGGATTTCGACAGAGTGGAGGAAAGCAATCTGAACAGACAGTATTACGACAGGTCCCATCTTGGAATGCTGAAGACGGATGCGCTCAAGACACAGATAAACAAGATCAATCCGTCGGTGGACGTTGAAACATGCGCCGCCAAGGTGACGGAGGAGAACGTCCGCGAGATATTCAAGAATTATTCCATCGTATGCGAGGCGTTCGACGATCCGAAGTACAAGGCGATACTGGTGAACGCTTTGCTTGACGGACAGAGAAAGATCATTGCGGCATCGGGAATGGCCGGGTTCGGAAGCGCAAATAAGATTAAAACGAAGCACACATTCAAGGACATGTACATATGCGGCGACTCGGAACCTGCGGCGCCCGGAGGGAGTTTCATGGCCCCGAGGGTCGCCGTATGCGCGGGGCATCAGGCCAATATGGTCCTGAGGCTTCTGCTGAACATAGAGGAAGAGTAACATGAAGGACACTTTGAAAATCGGCGGCAGGGAGTTCCGGTCAAGGTTCATATTGGGATCCGGTAAATTTTCCCTTGAGATCATGAATGCGGTCATAGAGAACGGCGGTGCGGAAATGGTAACGCTGGCACTCAGGCGCGCGAACGCCGGGAAGGAGAATATATTGGATCACATACCGAAAGGCATAACGCTTCTGCCGAACACATCCGGAGCGAGGAACGCTCAGGAGGCGGTGCGCATAGCAAGACTCGCGAAGGAACTCGGATGCGGGGATTTTGTGAAAGTGGAAGTGATAAACGATTCAAAATATCTTCTTCCTGACAACTATGAAACGATAAAGGCCACCGAGATATTATCGAAAGAAGGATTCGTCGTAATGCCGTACATGTACCCGGACCTCATAGCCGCAAGGCGGCTGGCGGATGCGGGAGCGGCCGCAGTGATGCCGCTGGGCGCCCCGATAGGCAGCAACAAAGGTCTTTTGACAAGAGACTTCGTCAAAATAATGGTAGACGAGATAGACCTTCCGATAATTGTTGATGCAGGCATCGGCAGACCGTCTCAGGCATGCGAAGCGATGGAAATGGGAGTTTCGGCAGTAATGGCGAACACTGCGATCGCAACCGCAGGCAACGTCGGAGTGATGGCAAGCGCATTCAAACTTGCCATAGAGGCGGGAAGGAAAGCATGGCTCGCCGGACTGGGAAGAGTATTGGAACACGAAGGGGAAGCGTCAAGCCCGCTGACCGGATTCCTGGAGGATTGACGTGGAAGACCACATGCTTTACATGGAGAACATGGAGATCATAGATTCGAACATCATGGATAAGGTGCTGGAAAAGACCGAAAGATATGATCCCGGCAGGTTCACGGAGGACGACGTCAGGAAAGCGATACGCAAAGATATCCTAACGTTGGAGGATTACGGCGCTCTTCTTTCTCCGGCGGCGGACGGTCTTTTGGAAGACATAGCAAGGAAAGCAAAGAGTGAAACAAGAAAACAGTTCGGGAATTCCGTGAGCATATTCACGCCGCTGTACATATCGAACCATTGCAGCAACGGATGCGCATACTGCGGCTTCAGCGTCAACAACAAAATATTGCGGGGAAAACTGTCCTACGAAGAGATAGACAGGGAATTGAAAGCAATATCCGAGACCGGACTGGAGGAAGTGATGATACTTACTGGTGAGTCAAGAGACCGGTCGAGCGTGGAATACATAGGCGAAGCGGTAAAACTTGCGAAGAAATATTTTTCCACGATAGGTGTCGAAGTGTATCCGCTGAACACGGATGAGTATTCTTACATTAACACATGCGGCGCGGACTTCGTCAGCATATATCAGGAAACCTATGATACGGATGCGTACAGACTATACCATCCGAGCGGACCTAAACGAGTATATCCGTACCGTTTCCACGCTCAGGAGAGAGCGATAAGAGGAGGGATGAGAGGCGTCAGTTTCGGATCGCTGCTGGGCTTGGGAGATTTCAGGAAGGACGCGTTCTCCACCGGCGTGCATGCTTACTATCTGCAGCAGAAGTATCCTCATGCGGAGATATCATATTCCGTTCCGAGGATAAGATCATCGGCGAACGACGGTAATTTCACGATCAAGAACGATATACGCGAGAAGCAGCTTCTGCAGGTGCTCATGGCATACAGGATATTCATGCCCTTTGCGTCCATAACGATATCCACAAGGGAAAGAGCAGGATTCAGGGATAACATCATAGGGCTGGCAGCAAACAAGATATCGGCCGGCGTAAAGGTGGGCGTCGGCGGACATGACGGAGAAAAGAAAGGCGACGAACAGTTTGACATATCGGATATAAGGGATGTTTCACAAGTGCATGAGATGATACTGAACCGAGGTTTACAGCCCGTTTACACTGATTACATAAGGATGATGTGAACATGCAGCCGAATCTGACGTTATATCTGGTAACGGACAGCACCAACATACCGGAGGACAGATTTCTGAAGATAATTGAACAGGCGTGCAGCGGAGGCGTGACGATCGTCCAGCTGAGGGAAAAGGAAAAGGACGGCAAAGAATATCTGGAACTTGCGGAAAAAGTGAAAAGGATAACAGACCGATACGATATACCGCTGATAATAGACGACCGCGCGGATATAGCAATGGCGGCGGATGCTTCAGGGGTCCACGTAGGACAGAGCGACATTCCCGTGCGTCATGTGCGCAGACTCTTAGGCAATGAAAAGATAATAGGAGCAAGCGCAAAGACGGCGGAACAGGGAATGACCGCAAAGAAGGAAGGCGCGGATTATCTGGGCGTCGGAGCAATTTACCCGACCACAACGAAAGTTATCACGAAGGTCACGGAAATTTCAACGCTTAACGAAATAGCGTTAAGAACGGAATTACCGACCGTCGCCATAGGCGGATTGAATGGTTCCAATATGCACGTGCTGTACGAAAGCAGAGCAAACGGCATAGCGGTGGTCTCGGCGATAATGAAAAGCGATGATCCGCAAGAGACCGCAAGGTCTCTGAAAGAACAAGTACTCAAAAATTTCAGATCAAAACGGTCCGAGTAAGTGCAATGCGATAATAAAAGGCGAATACACGACTGCCGAAAAAATGGTAATCTCCTTTGGGTCATCATCGGTATCAGTTGAAAGAGCGATCGTCAAACTCAAAGATATGGGCCTTATCCGAAGGGTCGGAGGCGACAAGAAAGGAAAATGGGAATTGATTCGGCAGTCATAGAGTGCAGATATTCATTCATCCTATGAGGAAGTAAATGAGGAAGTAGATGAGGAAGTAAATGAGGAAGTAAAAGGCTCTCAGATGCCCCGTAAATGTCCGGTAAAATCCAATAGCAATTTCTTCTAGAGTTTGTTCCTCTGTTGAAAAGTGCGACTTATCCTGTATTTGAACCATGTCCGTAAATAGCTTACGCTGAACAATCTCCGCATCCCGTCTCACCGTCATGGGGCAGGAATATCTCAATTTCCTCAGGCG
>WQZU01000028.1 GCA_009780575.1 Candidatus Methanomicula labiotermitis | reverse complement strand
TCTTGATGGATGATTGGGAAAAGATAAAGGAAAGATGTTCGAACCGCCCATTACCGAACGGTATGATGGGTGGTGTGAGAGGACGGTAGATGAATTAATCATCTACTTCCTACTCGATTCGACTATAAGTTTCTAGCACGATTTGTTCTGAAAGGTATAATTTAACAATTGACACTTACCGACACTTTCGAATCAGCGAGAATTTCAGTAATGATACTAAATTTCGGTTTATTCTATAACGCTTAAGTATAGGAAGTACATTAACACTATTGAAAAATTGGATGTGAAGAAAAATGGCTGAATATGTATCTCCGACGATAGGTGAAATTGGGAACGGGGGCGAACCGGGGTTATTTGGCATTGTCATTGTAGCTGGTCCGGTAGTTCTTCTTGGGGTTTGGCTTGTTGCCGCCGCGCACAACATGGTCGGATTAACCACAATTGGGGTCGCGGGTATGGTGGCGGCTGTTTATGTGGGAATTATAGAAAATGGGGTCGGGCCTCTTTAATTGAGATGGTTTTCAATCAAGGCTAAACGGAGGCAACCGTTGAATGAATATTATGAATTCTGTACCCATCTTCATTAAAAGTGAGATGGTACAATACCGTGAAGAGAAGGAAGGTCATATTTCCATAACTCCCTCCGATAGAACTGTCACTGAGAGGAAGCTCTTGAACAGGACCTCAAAGGAGATATTGGACGCAGCCGATGGCGAAAACACGGTTAAAGACATCGTGGAGGTCATTTCCAACAGATATCCTTCCGCCTCCAAAGAACTCATTGAGCGCGATGTCACCACAATCTTATTTCACATATGGAAAAATGGGATAATCACATGGAAAAAAGGAGGAAATCCGTTTATGTCAGACTTTATGATTGAATTGAGTCCGAATGAAAAAGTGAGACTGGCATTCGAAGAAGATACCAAAGAACTCATAGAGTACTACACAACCTCAAATGCTCGTAACGACTATTACAGTCCGTTGATCAACATCAGCATCAAAGAACCACTTTTCATTCGCCACTCCATGTTCACGTTGAACCATCTCTTCTTCGTCTACGAAAAGGACGGTAAAATAGAAAGTGTGGTAATAATATCCGTTGACTGGATCTCATCCGTGGCCACGATTATAGGCATGCAGAATGTGGATGACAAGTTCATAGAGTATTTTCCAAAGATCGCTGAGGTAATGAAGAAGTTCAGCGCGAAGAAATACAATAAGATAAGGATCATCATCGAATGCGAAGGTCACGACGAGATGAGATTGATGTTGAGGAAATCTGGCTTTGAATCCACTGTCGTATTGAAGAAGGAGATAGAAGACAGGGACTTGGAGATGTTCGATTACGATATTTTCCAAAGAGGGAATAACGTTGAGTGAAGACGCACTGATCAAACAAGGGAGGATATTGAAGGGACCGTTTGAAATCGCACTGGATATAACCAACGAATGTAACTATCGTTGCATCCACTGCTACAATGCAAGCGGTGAAAATGTCACCTCGGACGATGAGATGACGGACGGGCAGATCATAGAGCTGATTCACGATATCGTCAAGCTTCAACCCTACAATGTATGCTTTTGCGGAGGTGAACCATTCTTAAGATTAGACCTGATTTTAAAGTCGTTGGAGATCCTTCGGAGAGGTAATATAAGAAGCACATCACTGGTGACAAACGGATATTTTACAACATATGAGAGATTAGAAAAGTTATACGAGCACGGACTTCGGCGCATACAGGTAAGTCTTGATGGTGCCACGCCAGAATCCTGCAACCTTTTGAGGAGGAACGATCGTGCCTTCGATCGGGCCATAGATGCGCTGAAAAATGCAAAGGAAGTGGGTTTTAAGAATAATTCCATAGCCTTCTGCCCAACGAAGGTCAACATCAGCGAACTGGAGTCCGTTGTGAAGATGTGCATTGAACTAAGTGTCTCATTGGTACGTGTACAGCCACTCATGGTGATAGGTCGTGCCACACGAAATATAGAGGAGATACTACCCTCAAGAGAACAATACGTTGAACTCATAGGCAACATTCACCGTCTGAATTCAAAATATCAGGACTCCGGCATAATGGTGGAATGGGGGGATCCACTGGATCATATGTTCAGATACAAGGAGGATATGAGAAATTTGAGTGTTTTCGTGAACATAAGGGCGAACGGTTCAATCGCTCCTTCCCCATATCTTCCGATAACCGTCGGCAACGTGAAGCGCCATAAGCTAAGTGACTACTGGAACGGAGGCCTGTATCGCGCGTGGTCCATGCCGCAGGTGAGGAGGATGGCGAGCAACGTTCTGTGCATAAACGACATGGGGAGTAAGAAGACCGACACGCCGGATGTATGGTACGAGAAGGATATCGAACTTGATATCATTGATGACAAGATCTTTTTCGAAGGGGAGCATACATGAAATGTAAATACTGCAACGAAAAATGCGCAACGGACTTCTGCGGACATGGCTGCGAAAAGAGATACGACAAATTCTCTACCCTCGTGAGGAAGTATGGCAAGGCATGTATATTGGGGATGCTGGGTCCGTGGGTTTTATTGATACCGGCGTTGTTCATTTTTCCTGAATACATCTTCTTCCTCGCGGCTGTAGCGTTCTTTATAATGGCCATCACACTGATGATCCTACCCTTTGCCACATCGGAGACGGTCAGTCTGCTCGGAGTGAAGAAATCGATAGCCGTAGTCAGATTGGCTACAATCATTCCTTTCATAAGTGGTCTAATCATACTCCTCTATGCTCTTTGATGTATAAGATAGCACTTATCTTCCGAAACTTCTTACTTTGTCTTTGTAAGGGTACGCTCTGTTCGAAACAATTAACCTTGAAATAGTAAAAGTAAACTAGATGAATAAACCTAGAGTCATCAAAAGCGTGTGTCAAAATGAATGTTCTGCGGTATATAACGAAATACAGACTTTTCATACTGGTGATCGTAGTATTCTCAGTACTCTCTACCATCGTCTCCGTCGCGGTACCGTACCTCAACGGTATGTTCATCGACATGCTCATCGCTTCGACGGATATAGACGAGGTTATCAGGTTCGCCCTCATCATCATCGCGATAGGTCTCTTCGGAGTGTTCATAGCGTACATGAACAACATGGCGCATGTGAAATTTGCAGGTAAGTCAAGCTTCGACCTTATAGCGGACACCGTCGGCTATGTTCAGAAGGTACCGTATGACACCTTCGTATCAAGGTTCAATCCGGCATATCTCATACAGAGGATAAGGGTCGATTCGAACGCGCTCACATCATTCATAATAAACAACTTCGTGGCGGTGTTCCTTCAAGCGGGAAGCTTCATCGTTATAATGTACATAATGTTCACGATAAACGTCCAGATATTCATCATGGTACTTGTGTTCATACCCGCATATATGTTATGTTACGTTGTCATGAGGAATCCGCTTTATCAAAGGAACATAAGGCTCAAGGAGGATCAGGATCACTTCTCAAAGGTATTGTTCGAACAAGTGAATCAAATGCATGAGATAAAGGCGGAGGCGTCCTTCGCCAAAAGCCTTGAAGCTGAGAACCGCAGCTTCAGAACATACTTCGGTTCGCTTGTGAATTTCAGCAGGCTGTCATATCTGTTCACTTCATTGGACGGAATAATAGTAACGATATTCCAAGCGATCGTCCTTTTCATAGGAGGCATCCAAATAGTTAACGGGAACATGTCGGTCGGCGAGTTCGTCATAGTAACCATGTACTTCGCAATGCTCGTCGCATCCGTCAAATATTATTTCAATCTCGGAAAAGCGTATCAGGAATACAAGGCGTCCAATTTCAGAATGGATGATATCTATTCCATCGAGAAGGAGAACAACGGAACCGAGAGACTCGGCGAAGTAAGTAACATTGTATTGGACAAAGTGACATACAGCTACCCCAACCAGGACATACCGATAATGAAAGAAATATCAGCAGAGTTCAACAGAGGGGATATCGTTCTCATAACCGGTAAGAACGGATCCGGTAAATCGACAATGATGAACGTGGTTTTGGGAATATTACAGAACATCCAGGACGGCAGTGTGAAGTACAGCGGTATCAATGTCTCGGACATAGATCTTTATTCTGTCCGTAACGAGAAGATGGCCGCGCTGCTTCAGAACAGTAACCCTCCGGATGCGACCGTCCGCGAGTACCTCTCAGACCACTTCGGTCTGGATGAGAATGGTATCCTGGATATGATAAGGATCATGGGACTGAAGGAGATGTTCCTCGGAGACAACTTTGACATAACCAATTTCTGGGACAAGAAGATGAACTCGTTATCAGGAGGCGAGAGGCAGAAGATCATGCTGATCAAAGCCCTGTGCAGGAACAGGGACGTACTGATATTGGACGAACCCTCGACGGGATTGGATGCTCAGACCGTTGACCGTTTAACAGATTATCTGGATATTACAAAGAGGAACAGGATATGTATAATCATCAGCCATGATCCTAAGTTTGAAAGGATCGCGAACAGCGTCATCAACTTTGAAAAAACCGCGTGATTTTTTACACGTGAATTGCGATCACATCATACAATGATTTTGAACGGATAACAGCGTTTATAGAATAGAAATCAAATATTTTATATCTATGCGTGTGTTAACTCAGAAATGCAGGATCACCGTTCACGGAGGGAGCAGAATTGAAAAGGGAAAAAGTAGTGATATCCATCCTGGCAGTGGTCGTTCTCGTGTGTTCCGGCATAGGGGCCGCTATAATATTATCGGAACTTGATTCGGATTATGCGGCCATTCAGGACGACGGTCTCCGCATGGCTCCCGGGACAGTGATCACATACAGCGTAATGATAGATAATGGCGGCGTCATTATCGAAGGAACGTCAACATACGAATTGCTTGGTCAGAATCCGTCCGGAATCATGTTCAGACTGTCGTACAATCTTCAAAATCCTGACGGATCCGAATATGAGGTGGACACGAGGATAAGACTTACCAATGACAGCACCACCGTGACGGTGGGAAGCGGCATAGGAAATGTCTCCACGATCGACGGTAAGTTCAGGATGCCGTTCATCGAATATATGTCGTCGGGAGAGCGATTCAGAGATTATTTCAATCCATACACCAACATAATGTATCTCAGCGTCTCAATGGATTCCGCATCAAGAGTGGAGCTGATATCTAAGGATGTTGTATGGCAGCCGGTCGGCAGCTACACTCCTTCCGCCGCCCTTGGTATGGAGGCGATCTACGCTGTGAGCGGCACATCAAACGGAGCCAGCGTCTCCGGTACACACACAGAGCTCATAGCGGCCGAGGACGGAGACGGAAGATTCGGTGTTCGTGTACTCACTACCATCGGGCACCTTTCCAGCATCTCATATTTCTTCGATGCCATGTCCTCCGGAGGAGGGGCAGAGAAGATCGGAGAGGTCAGTATGAACACTATAGACGGCCTCCTGAACCTTTCGATATACACGTACACGATCGATGATGTAACACACACGAGATACATAGATGATACGACAGGCATATGCTACAGAGTTATAATCTCAAGCGGCGCCGACATTCTGACGATGGACCTCATATCGCGTGGTATCAACAACTCGCTGTGGGAATAAGCACGTGATGGAATATGTCATTCAAAATGCGGCCTGAGCGGACTCCCCGCAATACTTCGAAAAAGGTGATCTGCGTGGCCGTTGCCGCGATACTGCTGACCTCCGCTCTTCTGGTGTATGTGTTCCTCTCCGATGACAACGGCGACAAAGATGAGACATTCATCAAAGACCTCGGGGACGGCAATTACCTGATCCTTAGCGGCGATTTCATACCTAACAGGACAATGTCCGTGGACATAGATGCGGACGTGATGACGATCACGGTGAATGCCGGGGCAACCGATTCATACCACTGGATCGTCTTCGATCACGACAGACCCGCATCGACGAGTAAGACATCATTCATAAGATATACGGGTGACATACACATCACATACACATCCGCTTTGGAGATCACGGATGTAAGGTACGGTTATTTCACGATATCCGTGGAATTCGAGAACGAGAACGGTAATGAGGTGAGATACAGCGGAAGCATAGTCTATGTGGGAAATGTGGTAAGGGAATTCAGCTGGAGCGTCGGATCAAATGATTATGATTTCAGCATATCCTTCAGTTACGTCGAATATCACGAGTTCCGCATGAAAGCTGCGGACAGATCTCCGAGATCCAATGATTATACGGCGTTTGTGCAGCAGAGTCCCGCGATCAAAGAGATATCGGAGAACCTGAGGTCGCTGAACGGTACCGGAAACGATGCCGAACTGGCGAATCTGATTTTATCATTTGTTCAGATGTGCATCGAGTACCCTCCGGCAGTATTCTTCGGAGGGGGCACATCATTCCTGATGAGTCCGGACATGTACCTTACGGGGTATGACAATTACGCCTTTTACCCGATGGAGACGATATTCCATGGAATGGGAGACTGCGAGGACACGTCCATCCTGGCGGCGGTACTGTTCGAATCACTTGGGTTCAGATCGGCATTGTTCCTGGTCCCCGGCCACGCGATGGTCGGAGTCTCGCTGATCGATCATGACCCGATCAATATCCTGCCGCCTCCGTTCGAGTTGCTTTTCGGCACAAAGGACGGCATCAGATATTATGTGGCAGAGACTTCAATAGATATTCACATCCCGATCGGATTCGTGGACAATTCTTTCTTATTCGGAGGTCACAACCTCTCACATTATCTGAATCACAATCAAGATCCGAGGTTCGGTCTCTTTCCCGTAAAGCGATGATGCAACACATTCTGAAACTATGCTCAGATGCATAGCTCACAACCTCAGAGCGTGGATGGAGCCGTCGGGTTCAGAAATGAGAATATGATCTCCATCAGTGCACTCTTCAGTTGGATTTCCTTTGTTTCGATCTGCTGTACAAGGTATTGACAGCGGCGATAGATGCGACCATCACGCTTATGGTAAGTATCAGCCAGAATATGCTGTTCAGCGGAATATCACCGGTATTGGTGCCGGTGACGAATAATTTTATGCTGCCGATCCAGGGGATTTCATGTGTTGCAACGGCAATTATCATATTTTCGGTCACAAGCACAGGGTCCGCGGCCGAGTTGCCGTCTCCTATCATTATGTAGCCGCTGTCTCCTGCGGAAAGGCCCAGAGCGATCCTGTCAAGATCGACCGTGATGGTACGGCTGTTGTGTCCGAAATGCTCGAACGTAAGTTTTCCGGCCATGAGCACCTCCTCACCCGGTATTATTACGCTTAAGTTACCGGACCACACGCCGCCGTAATGACTCATGGACAGACTGGTCCATTCACCGCCTCCGATGTACGTGGCAAAGAACAGCGCACGATGTATAACCGGCGTATCGTTCGCCCGTTCGTATATCAGTACGTCTCCGAAATCGCCGAACTTCTTGTATCCGGTTTCATGGCCTTCCACGTATGTGATTATGTCAACCTTTGACGGATCCCTTACAAGAACCATGTCGCCGGTGTCGATAACGCCTAACCTGGAATCGTCGGAATGCATCATACTTCCCGATTCCACGGTATAGAACGGCGGTGAGATACCCGAATACGACACAACGCCCGCATACGTCAATGCGAACGTCGCAAAGACCGCAATGACGACAATGACGGCGTTCCTGTTCTCTTTTTTCACATTATATGGTAACATTACCGTATTAAAAACAAGTTCGGAAGAAGCATTATACAATTTCGGAAGAAGCATATACCATCCTGTTGTTTCGGATGAACATGGACAGACCGGACAGCGACACTTACTTCATGAACATGGCAGACCTCATATCAACGCGGTCCACATGCGTGCGGCGCCGGGTCGGCGCGGTCATTGTCAAAGATAAGCGTGTTCTCACCACCGGATACAACGGATCTCCGAGGGGCACCAGACACTGCGAGGAAGAGGGATGCATACGCGATCAGCAGAATATTCCGTCCGGTACCAGACATGAATTGTGCAGAGGCGTTCACGCGGAACAGAACGCGGTGATACAGGCCGCTTACTTCGGGATAAGCATAGACGGTGCTTCGATATATACAACCACCTTTCCGTGCTCCATGTGCGCAAAGATGCTCATCAATGCAGGTATAAAAGAGATAGTCTATCTTGACAACTATACTGACGAGTTATCCGAGAGGCTTTTTGACGAGACAAACGTCACCGTTAGGAAATATGAACGAAAAGCTGTGTGAACACACGTTGTGATTATAAAAACGGAACAATCACGCTTAAGTAGCAACAGCACAATCGGGTTGCCGGATAGGTCGGGGAGATAGCTTGAGCCGAACTGATATACTTAAAGAAATAAAGAAAGCCGAGGCAGATGCGGCGGCCATGATCGAACAGGCAGAGGCTGACAAGAAGGCGTCCGTCGCTAACGCGCGCAGAGACTCCGTGAACAAGATACAGGCGGCAGATGTCAGGATGCGAGAAGCGTCCGAAGCAGCGGTCTCAAAGGAGAAGGAGAAGCTTGCCGTCAAACGTGAGGAGTTGCTGAACGTCGGCAGGGCAGAGGCGGAAAAGCTTGAGAAGTCGGCCGAGGACAGGATGTCCAAAGTCAAAGATTTTCTTAATAAAGAAGTCGAGAGGACCCTAAATGTTACTTCCTGAACCGATGAGCAGAATCGTGATCGTGGGCAACAAGGCCCGTCTCGATGAAGCCATTGATGCTTTGTATGAGCTTAAGTTGCTGCATCTTATCGATCACACGGTCGGCGCAGACGAAGGTTTTTCGATCGGGGCGCCCCGTCCGTACTCCGAGAAAGCAGCGCAGAGACTGCTTTTCCTGAAGGCAATGGAGAAAGAGCTCGATATAAACGATGAAACGGAGCTCCGCGAGAAGACCGATGTTGAAGAGATCCGCGCCAAGATATCCGCGAACTATGTGGAAGCGGCGGGAGAAGAGATATTCAAAGTTCTTGACAAAAGGAACGACATTCTTCAGAAGATCACGGCAGAGAACGCGAGGAAAGAGGAATTACTGAAAATATCAAACTTACCGATAGACCTTCAGCTGTACAGAGGATACGATTCGCTGGCGGTGCTAACGGGAACCGTGGCCGCAGATCCGACGGACGTTGCGATGAGCATCGCGGACTCGGAACTTTTCATTTCCAGTGACAAGAGGGTCATAGCGTTCTTCGTGAAGAAGGACGAAAAAGAGAATGCTCTGCGCGTACTTGCGGATTATGAATTCACGGAGTTCTCCGTACCGGAAGGCACGGGAACGCCGGAAGAGAACGTCAAAGCCGTGAATGAAAGGATCCTCTCACACATGACTGAGCGCGCGGAGATCGAAAAAGAGTTGTTAGCGCTGAAGGAAAAGCACGGAGACAACATCCTTCTCATGGATGAGGAGATAACGTTCGAAGCTGACAAGGGCGGCATACCGCTGCGCATAGCGATCAGCGATTATTCATATGTGGTCGACGCATGGGCACCGACAGACAAGGTCAGCTACGTCATCGAAGATCTGAACGCAAAGCTCGGCAGCAGCGTTTACATTGAATTACAAGAGGACCGCACAAGAGACCTCCACGAGGTCGAGCTCGCGGAAGGCCGTTTCAAAGAAACGCCGACGCACATGAAGAACGGAGCGTATGTTAAGAACTACAAGTACCCCGTTCAATTGGTGGACACCCCCAGATATCAGGAGATAAACCCCTCCATCTTACTAAGCATATTTTTCCCATTGTTCTTCGGCCTTATGGTCGGAGACGTGGGTTACGCGATACCATTCATAATATTGGGCGCATACGGTCTGAAGACCGCAAAGTCGGATGACTTCAGAGCAATTGCCACGATCCTCTTCTTCGGAGGAATATGGACGTTCATATTCGGATTCTTCCTGTATGGTGAGATGTTCGGTATGCACTTCGTCGGCGAAGCCGTCGGTGCCGCCTTGACGTGGCAATCACTGTTCGGCCTGAGCTTCCCCGACTGGTTCGCAGGGATATTCCCGTACAGCGTGGATGCCGCCGGTTACAGTCACTACGGCATAAGCAAAATGCTCAAGGTCACGATGCTTCTGAAACTGGCAGTGTACATCGGTGTGATACACATGCTGCTCGGATTCATCATCGGATTCATCAACGTGAAGATGCAGCACGGTTTCAAAGAGGCGTTCATGGAGAAAGGCAGTTGGATTATGGTCTTCATAGGTCTCGTGTGCCTTGCATGGGGAATAACAGAATTCATAATTTTCGACAACTCGGTGGAGGGTATGTTGCTGTTTGTAATGCTGACAGGGGCAATCCTCATGGCCGCCGGCAGTGCCGTCGCCATCAAGAAAGAGGGCGGCATAGCAATACTGGAAATCCCGTCACTGTTCGGTGGCATACTTTCGTACACACGTATAACGGCCATCTGTGTGGGCAAGGCCGGCATGGCGCTGGCGTTCAACTTCATATCCATAACCATGATAAGCGGATTGATCGGAGGGATTGCGGGAATCATAATCGGTATTCTCTTCTTCTCGTTCCTGCATCTGGTAGTATGGACACTGGCAATACTTTCCGCAGGTCTGCATTCTTTAAGATTGCATTATGTGGAGATGATGTCAAAGTTCTATGTCGGAGGCGGTAAGGAATACGAACCGCTCGAGATAAAACGCAGAAACACAAAAATCGTAGAAACAGAGGTATAAAAAATGGAACCAAGTGGAATGTTGGCTATCGGTGCCGGTCTGGCCGTCGGTCTCGCAGGTATCGGTACAGGAATTGGACAGAAAGATGCTGCGGCAGCAGCGATTGGTGCGATCACCGAAGACAAAGGTATGCTCGGTAAATCGCTGATGTTCGTCGCGTTGCCGGAGACGATCGTTATCTTCGGGTTGGTCATTGCCTTCTTGATATTGTTCGTGATGTAAAGAGAAGAGGCCGTTTCATGGCATTAGACAACGTAACGAAGGAGATCACGGAGTCCGCAAAGGCATCAGCGGCGGCTATCAGGGCCGAAGGCGATGCGGAAGCAGCCAAGATAACGGCTGACGCGGAAGCGGTGATATCCGACATGAAAGCAAAAGAGGACAAGAAGCTCAAAGAGGCAATTGAGCAGCTCGGCCGCCAGGTGCTCTCGAGTGCGGAACTCGAGAGCAAGAAGATCGTCCTTTCCAAGAAGAAGGAGATGCTGGAAAGGGCCTTCGCAACGTCCCTCGCAGCATTGGAGGCCGCACCCGCGGCCGCCAAGAAGAAGCAGTACAAGCAGATGGTCGATGCCGTGAAGAACGTGATCGACGATCCGAAAGCGTACTGCGCCAAAAGCGAGACGATAACGGCGGAGGACATAGGCGTATCAAAACTCGAGAAGGTCGGCGGGATCACCGGCGGACTGATATTCGAGAGCAAGGACGGAATGATCCGGGTGGACATGCAGTACATAACGATACTTCAGACGGTCTGGGACCGTGAGATGAAGGGCTTGTCCGATATCCTATTCGGGTGAGTTCATGTTCGGGCACAAGGGAAAGGGCAACTACGCATACGTCGTGGCCAGAGTCAGGGCCAAGAAGGCATCGCTCATGGGCGATGAGGTGTATCAGAAGATGCTGATGATGAGCTTGCCGGAGATATCCCGTTTCATAAGCGAATCCGGATATCAGAAGGAAATGGCGGAGCTCGCAGGCAGGATCGGAGGTATCGATCTCGTTGAGCACGCGACGTACATGAACATGGCAAGAGTGTTCAGCGACATACTGCGCTCCACAACGGGAGAGCTGCGCGACATGGTGTCCGCATATCTTACGAAGTGGGACCTGTGGAACCTGAAGGTAATACTTCGCGGAAAGGCCTACGGCGCAGACAAGGAAAGCATCAAAGAGGATCTGGTGCCGGCGGGCAGACTCAACGAAGTGATGCTTGACAAGTTGCTCTCATTGGAGACGGATAAAGAAGTAATAGAAGAATTCGGAAGAATGGAGCACATGAAGGTGCCGCCCGAAGTGGTCAACGCGTTCACTGCGGAAGGCCGCCTGGGAAGCGTTGAAGATTACTTTGACAGACTGTTCTATACGAGGCTTCTAAGTCAGCTGGACCCGTCGTCCGGACCCAAGCGCCTGTTCCAGGATTTCATAAGAAGGGAGATAGACACAATAAACCTTGAGACGATTCTTATATTGAAAATGGAAGGTATCTTCGGTGACGATGTGATGAAATACATCATTCCCGGAGGAAAACAGATAGACAAAAAGCTGGCCACACAGCTTGCCAACGCCGAGACGATATCGGCCGCGGCGAACGATTTGTCGCAACTCGATTTCTACGAAGACATCAAAGAGACGCTGACAGAGAACGGATCGCTCAAAAACTTCGTGGCCGCTATGAAGAAATATCATATAGGGCTGACAAAGAAGTTCTCAAGCCTTTACCCGCTGTCGGTCATCCCGGTGCTCGACTTCATGATAAGGAAGAACATTGAAGTTGACAACATCAGGATAATAGCGAGAGGCATAGAGAGCGGAATAGACAGGGAAACAATCAAAGAACTACTGGTGATCTGATGGAGATAGCAGTTTTAGGAAGTGAGGAATTCGTTCTCGGTTTCAGACTGGCGGGACTCAGGAGAGTATTCGTCGCGACGCCCGAGGACTACGAGAAGAAGATGCTGGAAGCGATGGCCGTCGAGACGGTGGGCATACTGGCGATAGACTCGAAGGATCTCCATCTGCTTTCGCCGCAGGTAAGGCAGAGGGCGCTGGATGCGATACAGCCCGTGGTCGTACCGGTGGGAAGGGACGAGAGTGACCTTCGTGAGAAAGTGAAAAGAGCGATTGGCGTTGATTTATACAAAACAGAGGATGATTAAATGAAAAAAGAAGGCATGATTTACAGGGTCGCAGGACCGGTAGTGACCGCCATCGGCATCTCGCCCAAGATGTACGACGTCGTACAGGTCGGTGCGGAGAAACTGATGGGAGAGGTCATCAAGATCGTGGGAGACCACACAATCATCCAGGTTTATGAGGATACGTCCGGCGTCAGACCGGGAGAGCCGGTCACGAACACCGGCCGTCCCCTTGTTGTGGAATTGGGACCGGGGCTCCTGTCCTCCGTTTATGACGGAATTCAGAGACCGCTTCCGGTGCTTCAGGACCAGATGGGAGATTTCATCTTCCGCGGCGTTTCCGCACCTGGATTGGACAGAAAGAAGAAATGGGATTTCAAACCCATTGTGAAGAAAGGCGATACGGTGTCCGCGGGACAGACGATAGGAACGGTCCTCGAAGGCACAATGGAACATAAGATAATGGTCCCGCCGAACATGGAAGGGAAAGTGGAAAGCATAAAGGAAGGCGGTTTCAACGTCGAGGAGACGATAGCGGTCATCGGCGGCAACGATGTCACGATGATGCAGAAATGGCCCGTCCGTGCTCCCCGTCCGGTCAAGGAGAAGCTTCAGCCGGACATACCGCTTGTAACAGGTCAAAGGGTTCTCGACACGATGTTCCCCCTCGCGAAGGGAGGAGCCGCGGCGATCCCCGGCGGTTTCGGAACCGGTAAGACGGTTACGCAGCAGCAGCTTGCGAAGTGGTCTGACGCTGAGATAGTCGTGTACATAGGATGCGGCGAGCGCGGCAACGAGATGACCGAGGTTCTTACAGAATTCCCGGAACTCGAGGATCCGAAGACAGGCAATCCGCTGATGAACAGAACCGTACTTATTGCGAACACATCGAACATGCCGGTGGCTGCCAGAGAGGCGTCCGTTTACACCGGAATGACGATCGCCGAATATTACAGGGACATGGGATACAACGTCTCACTGATGGCGGATTCCACGTCAAGGTGGGCTGAGGCCATGAGAGAAATATCCTCAAGACTTGAGGAGATGCCCGGCGAAGAAGGTTACCCGGCATATCTGGCAGGCCGTCTTTCAGAGTTCTACGAGCGTGCATGCAGATGCACAACGCTTTCGGATTCGGAAGGCTCTATATCGGTCATAGGTGCGGTTTCACCGCCGGGAGGAGACCTTTCCGAGCCGGTCACGCAGAACACGCTGCGTATCGTGCGTGTGTTCTGGGCGCTTGACACGAAACTGAGAGAGAGAAGACACTTCCCGACGATCAACTGGCTTACGTCATATTCACTTTACGACAAACAGCTCAGGGCATGGTATTCATCCAACGTCGCGGAGGATTTCCCCGCACTCAGGGAATGGGCGATGCAACTGCTCCAGAAAGAATCGGAGCTGCAGGAGATCGTTCAGCTCGTGGGTTCAGATGCGCTGCCGGATGAGCAGAAGATAACGCTTGAGGTTTCGAGGATGATAAGAGAGATATTCCTGCAGCAGAATGCGTATCACCCTGTGGACACATACTGCCCGATGCAGAGACAATATGTGTTCATGAAACTCATCAAGAAGTATTCCGACCTTGCGGTCAAGGCCCTTGCGGCCGGTGCGCAGGTGTCCAAGATAGCGTCGATCCCTGCAAAACAGAGGTTCGCGATGTCAAAATACGAGACCAACATCGATGAGGAACTGGAAGCCGTTGACAAAGACTTCGACAAACAGTTCGCGGAACTGGGGGTGTGATCAATGAGCAAAGTATCCAAAGAGTACAAGACGATATCCGAGATCGCTGGACCGCTGGTCTTCGTGAAGAAAACGGAACCGATATCATATCAGGAACTGGTAAGCGTCAAACTGTCGGACGGCACGATGAAAAGAGGACAGGTTCTCGATTCATCCGATGACATGGTGGTCGTCCAGGTGTTCGAGGGAACCTCCGGTATCGATAAGGATGCGGGAGTCCGTTTCCTCGGAGAGACAATGAAGATGCCCGTGTCCAGGGACATGCTCGGCCGTGTCCTCTCGGGAAGCGGCGAACCGCTTGACGGCGGTCCGGCAATAACGCCGGAGAAGAAGCTGGACATAGTCGGAGCAGCCATAAACCCGTGGGCAAGGGACAACCCTGCGGATTTCATTCAGACCGGAATATCAACGATCGACGGAATGAACACGCTTGTCCGCGGTCAGAAACTTCCGATATTCTCGGCATCGGGATTACCGCACAACGAACTTGCCATGCAGATCGCAAGGCAGGCCAAGGTCCGCGGCAAGGATGAGGATTTCGCCGTGGTGTTCGTGGCAATGGGTATAACGAACGAAGAGAAGCAGATGTTCATGAAAGAGTTCGAGAGGACCGGCGCACTGAAGAATGCGGTGGTGTTCCTGAACCTTGCGGATGACCCGGCGATCGAACGTATCGTTACACCGCGCCTCGGTCTGACGACAGCGGAATACATGGCTTTCGAGCTTGATATGCAGGTGCTCGTCATAATGACGGATCTGACAAACTACTGCGAAGCGCTGAGACAGGTCGGAGCGGCAAGAGAAGAGGTTCCCGGAAGAAGAGGTTATCCGGGTTACATGTACACGGATCTTGCGCAACTGTATGAACGCGCCGGAAGGATAAAAGGAAAGAGAGGAAGCATCACGCAGATCCCGATCCTTTCGATGCCCGGAGATGATATAACACACCCGATACCGGACCTTTCCGGATATATCACGGAAGGACAGATAGTCATGTCAAGGGAACTGCACCGCGGCGGAATATATCCGCCGGTGAACGTCTCATCATCGCTGAGCAGGCTTATGAATGCGGGAGTGGGCGACGGAAAGACGAGAGAGGACCACAAGGCGGTCTCGGATCAGCTTTATGCGGCTTACGCCGAAGGAAAGGATCTCAGAGGTCTGGTGGCGATCGTCGGTAAAGAGTCGCTGTCGGAAAAGGACAGAAGACTTCTCGATTTCGCAGATCTTTTCGAAGATCGTGTGGTTCGTCAAGGATCCGAAGAGGACCGTTCGATAGAGGACACCCTCGCGGTATCATGGGAGATACTGAAATCCCTGACCTCGGATCAGCTGACAAGGATCGACCGTAAGTATCAGGAAAAATACCTTCAGAGTTGAGACCGATGCCTACCCAAGAGATCACGCCGACGAGATCCGCACTGCTCGAAGTGAAGAAGAGGATCAAACTGTCCAAGAGCGGATACAAGATCATGAAGATGAAAAGGGACGGCCTTATCATCGAATTCTTCGCGGTCATGGAGAAAGCAAAGAAAATGCGTGACGATGTTCTCACTGATTACGGCGCGGCGATGCAGAAGATAGCCATCGCAAGGGCAGTGGAGGGCGCCATGGCGGTCAAGAGCGCCGCATACGCGCTCAAAGCCGACCCTCAGGTCAAACTCGGAAGCAAGAGCATCATGGGAATGATGGTCCCGAAGGTTGAATGCGAGGTCATAAAGACGCCGATGACCGAAAGGGGATACGGTGTAATACAGACATCCGCGCACATCGAGGAAGCGGCGCAGGCGTTCGAGAAACTTCTCGTGACGCTTGTGCGTGCGGCTGAAGTGGAAACAACGATGAAGAGACTTCTTGATGAAATAGAAAAGACAAAGAGAAGGGTCAACGCTCTTGAGTTCAAGGTAATACCCGAACTGCAGGAAGCGGGAGCATTCATCGAGTTCCGTCTTCAGGAGATGGAAAGGGAGAACACGATCCGTCTCAAGCACCTGAAGAAGAAAAGCGAGGCCGCGTAAGTGACCCTGGAAGACAGATTCCTCGAGATCTGGAACAACCCCAAAAAAAGGGCAAGAGCGTTCAAGATCATGTGGATTGTCTCCTACTCGATGCTGCTGTTCGGCGCCTTTGTCATAATCTGGGTCCTTTGGCAGCAGTCAATGTAAACACCTTTTCTGTTTTATTGATCTGAGGTCCTTTCCGATGTTCTCTGAAGGCCGGCTATACCGGCGACTATCATGGCAACAAACAGGATCCGAAGTATATCCGACGGGTCGCCCATGAACATGATGCCGTATGCGAACACACCGACCGCACCGATGCCCACCCACACGGCGTAAGCGGTACCCATCGGCAGTCCGGCATCAAGCGCCTTTGAAAGCATGAGCATACTGAGCGCAATGAAGATGACGGAAGCGACGCTCCAAAAGACATCCGTGAATCCGTTCGAATATTTCATCGCGATGACCCAGACGATCTCAAAGAGGCCGCCGATCGCTATGTATCTCCATCCTTTGCCGTACATATCACACCACCGTTGTGATCTTCAAACCGACGATCCCGGCAACTATGATCAGAACAAAGAACATCCTGGCCGCGGTCACCGATTCTTTATAGAGTATTATACCGGCCAAAAGTGCGCCTGCGGCGCCGATGCCGGTCCAAACGGCGTACGCGGTCCCGGCAGGCAATGTGACCATTGATAAAGACAGCAGATACAGACTGGCGGCAAGGAACGCAACGGTGGCGGCCGTCCACCGGATATTCCTGAACTTCTCAGATTTTTTAAGTGATACCACCCAGCAAGGTTCGAGCAGGCCGGCGATGATCAGGTATATCCACGCAACGGAGATCACGGGTGCACAAAGGGAAGGAAGTATTTGTGCTTATCAAAGGATCAAACAAGAATGAATAGAACAAAAAGGTTCACAGAAACATGGGACAGAGACAAAGTATTAACTGTTAATACGCAGATTAAACGCCGTGAATAAAGACAACAAGATACTTGCGGCCCTTATATTGGCGGCCGCTTTGATCTCAGCGTATGTGATATTCAACCATCTCAATGACGACGGCGATCCGGAATACACCGGTCCGTATTACACAATAGCGTTTCATACGACAAATGAATACGTCCACGAAAAAGAGGACGGTATTCTCACGGATCCTGGTGTAAGGGCCGTGATAAACGCCACGTATAATGCGAACAGCGGATCCTTTGTGTTTTACAGCGAAATAGGAGGACCATTCAAGATATGGGAGGTCTCCGTCGAATTCAACAATCTGGAGCCGATGGAAGAATATAACATAAGGATAGGGTTCAGTTCATTCGGAGGAGGCTTCTATGTTCCCAGCCTGCATGATACCTGACTTTGACAGGACGTGTTGTAAAACATGATGCTGGGCCGTGCGGATGCTGACAATCGGAACGCAAAGGTGAAAGAAGTGTTCTGAGATACCGAGTCTATGCCTAAACAACTACACCTC
>WQZU01000027.1 GCA_009780575.1 Candidatus Methanomicula labiotermitis | reverse complement strand
GTCCATTCGGACACGAGATGTCCAGATGTTTGGGTTTAGGTCCTCTTGCTCCCATTTCAGATGCCCTGATGGTCATGGACTTATAAGTATTTAACATCAACTGAATTCGACAACGTGACCATATGGAAGAGGCCATAGGAACCAAACTGGACATCATAACAACAAAAATAAAAAACTGAATTCTTAAACAAAATAAAAGAAAGCTGGGCGATAGTATATGGTGAATAAAGACATCACTCGACTGAAATTTTTCATAATGCGGTCGATGCATCGTTCTCAATGTTCACCGTCAATGCCGTTCCGAGATATTCGATGAACTTGCTCAGTTTCATGCCGTCATCCCATTTCATCACGAGATTCCCGTTGGAATTGGTCCCTATCGGAGGAACAGTCCTCTGCACCAGTCTCACTTTGCCTTTAAGCATATTATCGGTCGGCAACGCGAAAACCCTCCACGGATCGCCCCTGTATCCTTTCAGCCTGAACGCATAGATCGGGATCAGAGAAGAGCGTTTACAATCCTCCGCCATCTTCTCCGCCTGTTCCATTATCCTGTAGTTCTTAGTGAATCTAAGCGAATCCTCCGCGGAACTTTTCACCTCTATCGGAAATGAGAAATCCCACCTGAGCGCAACAAGGTCCACTCCAAGCGACCCCGCGGCACGTATGACCACGAACGGATTATCCATGATCATCGAATATCCGCGTTTCTCATTGTCATCGCATGTTTTCATCATCGCTTTCACGGTTTTCTCATCACCCGCAAGCAGATGTTTCAATTCCCTTTCGTAACGATCGCCGGCTGCTGCCATGATATTTAAGCTGAGTGTGTATTTAAAAAGCTGAACAGGAGAGGTGACCGAAACTGAATTCATCTCCGGCGAGGCTCGTCATCAGTTGCCATCGGCGGCCGTGGCCGGATTCTTATGCCTTATGGCATGCAATGTTCGATGCGGAGCATCACGGCGACAAGCGGCTCAAGTCTCTCGGGAAGAGTATCGCTTCACGTATATTCTGAAGATCCAGCATTTTCACGAGCATCCTTTCTATTCCGATCCCCCATCCTCCGTGCGGAGGCATACCGTATTTGAAAGCGTCAAGATAGAATCCGAAACTTTCCGTATCCATTCCCTTTTTCTTCATCCTTTCCACCAGTTTGTCGTACCGGTGTTCCCTCTGTCCGCCGGACGATATCTCCTGACCTTTGTAATCAAGGTCGAATGAGAAGGAATACGGAGTTCCTTCCTTCTCCATTATATAGAACGGTTTCTCAACCTCCGGATATTCATGGATCCAATACAGTTCATGGCCCTTTTCCGACATTAGATCGCCTATCAGCTTCTCACCTTCCGTGCCAAGGTCATCGCCTTCATTAAGTTTCATTCCGGCCTTTTCCAGCATCCTAAGGCATTCCGAATATGTGAGCACCGGATACGGAACGGGAGGAACGCTGATCTCTTTTCCAAGGATCGCCAATTGTTTCTTCCCTTTTTCCTTCAATCCTTTCAATATGCGGTCTATGATATTCTCGATCATTTTCATGATATCCGATTGCGACGATATCCATGACATCTCTCCGTCAAACGATATGAATTCCGTCACGTGTCGGTTGGTGTTCGAACGTTCGGCGCGGAATGCAGGCCCTATTTCATATATGCGGTCGAGCCCGGTCGACATCAGCATTTGTTTGTAGAGCTGCGGACTCTGAGCCAGATAAGCCGGTTTTCCGAAGTAATCGAGTTCGAACAAGGTCGCTCCGCCTTCCGCGCCGGATTCTACCAGTTTGGGAGTGGACACCTGTGAAAATCCGTTGTTCGCCATCGCTTCGTTCAAAAGTTCCAGCATCATCGATTTTATCTCGAAGATCGCTCTTATCTCCGGTTTTCGAAGATCCATGAACCTGTTGTTCAGCCTCGTGTCCATTTCAACGTTCACTTTGTCAACGACTCCCATGGGCAACGGGACATCGGCCTTTGAATAAAGTTCGAACGACAACGGGATCAGTTCAAGGCCGAGTTCCGTCTGATCGCTCGATTTGACCTCTCCGACAACCGATACAACGGATTCCCTCGGAAGCGTTGTAAGCTTTTCAAACAGTTCCGGGTCGATCTTTTTCTTTGGAAGCGTTATCTGTATCGTACCGTGACGGTCTCTCAGAACGATGAAAGAGATGCCGCCGAGGTTGCGTATGTCCTGCACCCATCCTTTCACTTCAACGACACCGTCACCCGTCGAAATTGTCTCGGAGTCTCTGCAGATGTTCATATTGCCACGAATCACGGCGCAAGATAAATAACTGATGTGCGCACCCCTCTTAACGAGATTGAGCACGCGGCAATCAGACCGAACTTATTTTAACTATCGTGCGATAGCATGCTTAATAACAGAACAGGTGAATCGCTTCATGTCAGAGAGGATAACAGTTTCAGTCATCAAGGCGGATGTAGGATCCGTAGTAGGGCATTCCAGACCGCACCCTTCCATGATGGATAAATGCGGGGAAATACTTGCGGACGGCGCCAAACAGGGAACGATCGAGGATTTCTATGTCACACGTGTCGGTGACGACATCAATCTTCTGATGACGCACCGCAAAGGCGAGAACAACAGCGAGATCCACGGGCTTGCGTGGAATGCGTTCATGGAAGCCACGAAACTTGCGAAGAAGATGAAACTGTATGCCGCAGGCCAAGACCTTCTGGCAGATGCGTTCAGCGGCAATGTCAAAGGCGCGGGTCCGGGTTCGGCCGAGATGGAATTCGTTGAAAGGGGATCCGAACCAATGCTTTTCTTCATGGCCGATAAAACCGAGCCTGCCGCTTATTCATTACCGCTGTCAAGGATATTCCTGGATCCGTTCACGACCACCGGACTGGTGATAGATGCGAGAGCCAAGAAAGGGTTTGATGTTGAGGTTCACGACGTCATCGATTCTAAGAAAGTCGTGATGTCGTCTCCCGAGGAAACCCTGAGCATTCTCAGTCTGCTCGGAGACACGACAAGATACGCGATCAAGAGAGTGACAAGCAGGAGCGGTATAGGGCCGGCTGCCGTTGTCAGCACGGATAAGCTGAACATGACCGCCGGCAAATACGTGGGAAAGGATGATCCAGTATGTATATGCAGAACGCAGAGCGGATTGCCTGCGGTCGGCGAATACCTGCAGCCGTTCATGGATACGATGCTCGTTGCGGGATGGATGCGCGGTTCCCACATAGGCGCTCTTTATCCCTGTTCCGTTGAAAACTCGGACCCCACGTATTTCGATGGTCCGCCCAGAATATGCTGCATAGGATTCCAGCTGAACAACGGAAGGCTCCAAGGTCTGGAACCAATGGATTCCAAACCGGGAGTTCGCAGACCGGTCGACTTCTTCGAAGGGCAGGTATGGGATCACGTCAGATCCAACGCCGTCAAGGCAAGCAAGATGATGAGAGGACACGGTCCGTTCATGCCCGCTATCCTTTCGCCGGACGAGATGGAATACACTTCCCGACCCGAGGTCTTGAAGGAACTCACCAAGAGGCTGGAAAAACTTGACTAAGCCCATCATAGTGATAAATTTCAAGGCGTACACGGAAGCAGAAGGGCCGAATGCCCTAAAACTCGCCGAATTGTGTGCATCAGTCTCCTCAGAATCCGGAGCGGTCATTGCGGTCTGTCCTCCCGTCTCGGAATTGGGAGCGGTTGCACGCAGCGTGAACATTCCCGTGTTCTCTCAGAATGCGGACCCGCGCGTTCCGGGTTCGTCCACCGGATGGATGACGCCTTCAATGATCAAAGCCTCCGGCGCAGCCGGTACGCTCATCAACCACACGGAACACAAACACCCCATGAAAGCGATCGCCGATACGCTGGAACTATGCAAAGGATGCGGCCTGACAACGATCGCCTGCGCCGATACGGTGGAACTTGCGGCGGAGATCGCCCAATATCTGCCGAACATGATAGCGGTGGAACCTCCGGAGCTCATCGGCGGCGATGTATCGGTCACGGATGCGAATCCGAGCGTTGTAGAGAACACCGTACGATCCGTGAAGTCTGTTCATAATAGCATATCGGTTCTGTGCGGCGCCGGCATCAAAACAGGCAAAGACGTCAGGAAGGCGTTGGACCTTGGCGCTGAGGGCGTACTTCTGGCATCGGGCGTGGTAAAGTCCAAGGATCCGAGAGCATCGCTTCTTGACCTCGTCAAGTACATATGACCATACGGTCACGATACATGACGTAATGCATCCGATCTCGTATTTTTTTGCGGCGAATGTTTTATAATTATCAAGTGCGAGCGTCAAAAATATATCTGCGCTCTGCAATACACGTTACGGTGTGAGAACATGGACAAAGTAATGAGAGTATTGAGGGCTAACAGGATCATGACTATGGCAACATCGTTGAACGATGTACCGCGCGCATCGATAATGGAATACACGATGGTCGGCGACACCATGATGTTTTCAACTTTCCCCACTTCAAGGAAAAACAGTAATCTTGTAAAAAATCCGAAGATAAGTTTCACGGTCGGGCACGTACCGATGTATCTTACCATAGACGGCAGAGTGGAGGAAGCAAGTCAGAAGGAGATCGACGAATACATCGGAATGTTATCGGGATTCAGATGGCACGCGATCCGCGGACCGAAGCCGAAGCATGTTGAGGACTGGAACAGGATGATGATGGAAAGGCACCCGGAATTCAGGCAGATGATGGAGTCAGGCGGTATGAAGTACTACAAGATCATCTTCGAGACGGCGCACTACATCGATGGTACGAATCCTGCAGAAGTGATAAAGATGAAGTAAATCTCTTCATCCTTCTCTTTTCTTACCATCACACGGAGAGAAGACCGGCAGGTCAAAAGTGTGAGATCGAAATGAACGGGAGAGATGTCTCTCCATTCATTACGATCTCCACAATCCGTGCCTGTTGCAGTATTCTTTCGCGGCGGCCTTTTCGGATGCACCCTCGAAGAACGCCTCAGGGGCCATTCCCGGTTCCAGGTATTTTCTCCTCTGGACGCCGTCATCGCATATCTCTATGTATGCGATGTAATGGTCATCGTTCATAGGATGTGCGGTGCTCCCTACCTTCACCGATACGCCGTTGCCTTTTTTCTCCACGATGGGAACATGCTTCTCCGTTGCGGCGTCGGCCGTGCGCGGTTCTTCCAGTTTCATTTCCTGACCGCAGCATGATAATTTACCTTTTCCTTCGATCTCAACTTCAACAGTGTTGCCGCACAGCGCGCAAGTGTATATATCTCTTCGATTCGTCATTTCATCACCCATGCCGACGGACGCCCGTCTGTTTGTCAAATCCTTTACTGAATATATAAAACAGGACTTTCCAATGGCATAAAATCCGTGTTATGTATGGATATGACCGACGCAAAGATTAACATCAGTGATGCTGAATGACGGTACCATGAAGAAAATGCTGATGATCAACGGAAGCCCGCGGAACAATGGTTCCAGTTCTGAGATACTGAACGTCATATCGGAAAAAGGCGTTCAGAAGGGATTCTCATGCGAGAAGGTAAATCTTGGAGGACTGAGGATATCTCACTGCACCGGATGCAAATACTGCAAGAAAAACGGGAAGTGCGCGATCGATGATGACATGACCTTTCTTTACAATAAGATTCAGGACGCGGACGCGATTGCTTTCTCCGTACCGGTCTATTTCGGCGCCGAGACCGGACTGTTCAAAAATTTTCTTGATCGGCTGTATGCGCTTGTTGACAACAAGGACGGCGTCAGAACCGTCAGGTTCGGCAAAGAGAAAAAAGGGATCGTTGTTCTGAACTGCAACGCGCCTGACGGGAATATGACGTATCACGGGCTTATGACGCGTTTCGTGATCGTTTTAAGGTCGTTCGGCGTGAACGATGTCTCGTCCGGGATAATACCGAAGGCTGCGCCTGAAACGATAAGGGATTCGCAGTTCATGGCAGAGCTGTTGGACGCATTCGAATTCCAGATGTCGTGATGTTCAGCCGCAGGGATGTGACGATATGGATATACCCGTGATGCCGCTTCATGTTAAAGGAAGGAACATACTGACCGGAGATATGAGATTCAGCGGAACGTCCGTGTCCGTGACAGATGACAGCGTGAATTACAAAGATCTTTTAACATCATTGTACGGCGTCTGCAGCAAAGAGACGCCCGTGGCGGCCGTTGATGTGAAGGGCATGAAAAAAAGGGATATAACATCCGAGATCCTGAAGGACATAAGATCAAAACGGGACATCTGGGTGATGACCGGGATAATCGATGCGGGCGACATGATGGATGCGTTTCAAGGGAACATAAACAAACTCATCGTGCCGTATCATTTAACTTCTGATTACAATCTGAGAGAGATGATCATGCTATCGGATTGCTGTGTTCCCGCATTGTTCGTCGACAACGGCAATGTGTATCCTTTGGGAAGGAAGAACGATCTTAGGAACGCCCTCAGGACATTGGAGAGGATGAATTTCGAGAAGGTGCTGGTATTCGACGTCTCTTCCGAATATTCACCGGGTATGTGGGAACGCATCGTCGATCATTCCGATACCGTGATACCATACGCCGCATCATCGGATGCCGCCGCAGAGATACGCGAGCGCGGATTCAACGACATAATGATATCGGCCGTCAGATTACTTCAGAATACGGGAAGCTACCGCTGATCCCAATCTCTGAGCCTTTTCTTTCAGATCATTGGGAATACCTTCGAGGAGATCGGTTCCGCTTACGGTCAGTTCGCCGATCCATTCCGCACCGATCGTGATCGCGAACGCCTTTGTTATCGACACGGTGTTCGAGAACACGGGAGAATCACCGCCGCCGGCGGCTATCAAAGCAACCGCTTTACTTTTTTTCCTCGGCCCGGTTGCCCAGACACACTGGAACCTGTCTATCGCCTGCTTGATGATCGATGAAGGTCCGGAGAAATATATAGGAACGGCAAGGACGATCACGTCGCTGTCATTCACCGCTTTGTACACCTGGTGCATATCATCGTCAATGACGCATCTTCCGGAATGCGAACACGATCCGCAGGCCGTGCAGTGTTTTATATCCATCTCATGCAGCCTGATGAACATCAATTTCGCGTTGGGCGCAGCATCAGATATTGATGATCCAACCATATCGCAGAGTCTTGACGTCATTCCGTCATCTCTTGCACTCCCTGCGATAAAAAGGACATCCATGCATCCGTATCGCAATACGTGTATTTGACTTTCAAGTGTAGCTTTATATTTGTCCTTGTCAATATGTTCCTTCGTTATGATCGATTTTGAGAAGTCCAAGGGAATGGTTTTTCCGAGAAATGTTCTCCTTGGACACAACATTCTGGAACAGGTAACGGAAGTTTGCGATGACTTCAGATTCCCCAGAACAGGAATGATAATCACCGGCGATGATACGTATAAGGCCGCGGGAAAGGACGTTCAGTGTTTCATGGAAGAAGCGGGATATGACATCCACATCCACAAGACGGGAGACGCCGTTTTTTCAAACGTGGAGAAAATAGTCACCCTCGCCAAGGAGACCGATTCAAGATTCATACTCGCCGTAGGCGGCGGAAGCAAGATCGATCTGGCGAAGATAACTGCAAAAGAGCTGAACCTGCCGTTCATAAGCGTACCGACATCCGCGGCACATGACGGAATAGCGTCAGGACGCGCATCAATGAAATCTGACATGGGACCGCTGTCAGTGGATGCGGTGGTGCCGCTTGCTATAGTTGCCGACACGTCGGTAATATCAAAATCGCCGTACAGGCTTCTTGCATCCGGATGCGCCGACGTGATATCCAATCTGACCGCCGTTATGGACTGGGAATTCGCAAGACGTCTCAGGAACGAAGAGTTCAGCAGATCCGCGGAAGCCCTTTCAAGATATTCCGCGGAGACCATAATCGAAAATTCAAAGCTCATACGCCCGAATCTGGAAGAAAGCGTCTGGATCGCGATGCGCCCGATAATAATATCCGGGATATCGATGAGCGTTGCCGGAAGTTCCAGGCCTACAAGCGGTTCCGAGCATCTGTTCTCTCACGCTCTTGACATTTTGCATCCCGGAACAGCGTTACACGGCGAACAGTGCGGCGTCGGATCCATAATGATGATGTATCTTCACGGCGGCAACTGGATGAAGATCAGGGACGCACTCGAGGACATCGGTGCTCCGACCAACGCGAAACAGCTTTCCTTGAAACCGGATGATATCATTGACGCTTTGGTGGAAGCGCATAACATTCGGAAAGAGAGATTCACAATACTCGGCGACCGCGGCCTGAGCAGGGAGACCGCGGAGACCGTTGCGAGGACCACCATGGTCATTTAAGGTGATATAATGCTTCTGACACTTATCGGAGAAACACAGGCACGCATCGGGAACAGATTTTACTTCATGGGTTCGCTGACCGAATGCAGAGATTGCAGACTGAGAGGAGTATGCTTCAACATGGAGCCCGGATCTTTGTATGAAGTTGTGGCGTTACGTGACACCGTACACGAATGTCCGATACACGAAGGTTCGGTGAGGGTCGTGGAAGTGGAACGAAAACCCACGCTTGCCGCCGTTCCGCGAAAATACGCGATTGACGGCAGTACGGTGACATTCGAGAGCAGGCGCTGTGACAACATCGGCTGCGAGAACTATCTCTATTGCGTTCCCATCGGCATAAAGAACGGCTCAAGGTTACGGATCACCGATATAATCGGGGACATCGAATGCTCAAGCGGAGAGAACATAGTACTTGTCAAATTGGAATGAACATCAAAAATAGGTTTGCAAAGGATCAGCGGAACCTTTCTCCGGTGATCCTTTCGAACATGTTCACATAGAGGTCGCTTGTTCTCTTTATGATGTCTTCCGGCAACGGAGGTATCGGCGGCTCCGGAAGGCCCTTCTCACGTGCGTTCATGAGTTCCGCGTGGTATCCGGCGTCACGGTAATGCAGACGGACGAACTCTTTGCTCAGGTCTTCCAATCTACCTGCTTCGTATGATGCGAGATCCCACCAGCGGTCCTCGTCCAAGGTTCCGAACGTGTCTATGACCGTGAGCTCTCTTTTTTCATTGTATCCGAACTCTTTCTTTCCGTCCACGTGGATAAGCCCTTTTTTTGCTGCTTCTTCGCTTATTATCATGTCTATCTTCAAGACGGTGTCTACTATCTCCCTGTAATCGGCGTCCGTAAGGCCGGCGATCCTTTTCGCTTCCGTTCCATCAAGGATACGGTCCACATCCTCAAGTTTCGTGGTCGCCTCAATATACGGACGCGGTAATCTATCTCCCGGCCTCACGTCATGGCCTTCCGGGAACCCGAGGGCTTCCGCAGATGTCTTTCCATTTTTGATGCGGTCGACCACGGAGCCTGCGGCAAAGTGCCTGCATACGATCTCCAGCGGGATCAGGTAGTTGGCGGTTTTGGTGTTTATATCATCGTGATCGCAGATGACATCGAATCTCTTCACTCTCATCCTGTTTGACGATGGACGCTCAATGTAATGCCCCTTTATTCCATTCTTTTCCAGAAGCTTGAACCAGTACTCTGCGGTCCTGCATAATGTTTCGCCTTTGTACGGTATCGAAGACGGTATCACTTTGTCAAAGACCGAGATATTATCGGTGAACACGAATTCAAGCGTTTCATCGTCTGCTTGGTAAACCTCTTTCACTTTGCCTTTACGAACAAGCTCCATCAATTCGGAGTTAAAGCGTTTCGGATATTAATTCGTAATACACAAATGCGGCAGTGACTTTTCCGAGCAGTCTTTTCCGATAATGACGCGGATGGTATCGTTACATACAATAAAGCTTGGAATGGTTTTTCAACATTTATAGGAATGGTTTTTCAACATTTACGGGAATATTTTTATAACAAATGTGGGATTATGTTAATACGGATTTCAGCACATTGAACTTTAAAGCATTTGTGAGGTTAAAATGAAAAAATATTTACCGCGGCTGATAGAAGATGATCTGACAAGACAGTTGAAGGCGGCAGGATGCGTTGTCATCGAAGGTCCGAAATGGTGCGGGAAGTCCACGACCGCAAAGCGTTTCTCAAAGTCTGCGGTAGAATTACAGCGCACAAAGGTTCTCGATTTGTACAGAACCTATCTGACCACGGAAGAAGAGAATGTTCTGAAAGGAGAACGCCCTATACTCTTCGATGAATGGCAGAAACTTCCGGAGCTGTGGGATCACATACGCTGGGACATCGATACGAATGGAGGACGCGGGCAATATATACTGACAGGATCGGCAAAACCCATTGAAGACAAGGATCGTCACTCCGGCACCGGGCGGATGGCAAAGATCGTAATGCGCCCGATGTCTCTTTTTGAGTCGTCAGAATCCACGGGAGAGGTATCCCTCGGCGATCTTTTCAGAGAAGTTGAAAAGATATCGGGCAGATCCGAAATATCATTTAATCGCATCGCACACCTTGTGTGCCGGGGCGGATGGCCTGAGTCCGTTGGAGATGATGACGAGACGGCATTGCTGATAGCTGAGAATTATTTCAGATCGCTTACCGACGCGGACATAACCAATGTTGACGGAATAAAAAGAAACCCGGACAGAGCACGAAAGATATTACGTTCTTACGCACGCAACATCTCATCATTCGCTTCGAACAACACCATTCAGAGCGATATTCTTGCAACGGAAGACACACTGGACGATAAAACACTGACCTCCTATTCGAACGCTTTTCGTAAATTGTTCGTCATAGAAGATCTACCGGCCTGGAGTCCTAAATTGCGGTCGAAGGCGGTCATACGGACATCCGACAAGCGCCATTTCGTCGATCCGTCCATCGCAGCAGCCGCTTTGGGCGCATCTCCGAACGATCTGATAAACGACCTCAATACCTTCGGATTGCTTTTTGAAAGCCTCTGCATACGGGACCTGAGGATATATGCTGACAGGATCGGAGGAAGCGTCAGCCAATACCGCGACAGTTCCGATACGGAAGCGGATGCGGTAGTCCGCCTGAAGAACGGCGACTGGGGCGCGTTCGAGATCAAATTGGGAAGCAATATGATCGACGAAGCGGCATCCAATCTTATAAAATTCAAGCAAAAGATCGATGTCAACCAAGTGCGAGAGCTCAGATTCCTTGCGGTTTTGACGGCATCTGATCACGCATACCGCCGTTCCGACGGCGTATATGTGATTCCCATAGGATGCTTAAAGTATTGATATGCCGGCCGATATGACAAACACGCGGCAGCCTGACATTCAACGCCAATTATTAGTATACGGCTTCAGTTTATCATATTATGAGGATCGGTCTCGTCGCCTGCGATATACTTGAACCTGAATTCGAATATCTGTTAAAGGGTGATACGGATTTCGTGCACAAGGAGTACGTGGAATATGCTTTACACGCGTATCCGGACGATATGCGTCAAACTCTGATAGGAAAGGTCAATGCGCTGAAAGGCGAGGTCGACGCAGTTCTTTTAGGTTACGCGATATGTCAGTCGCTAGGCGATTTTCCGAAAGCGGTGAACGTTCCTACGGTGATGCTGGAGGGAGACGACTGCATCTGCGTACTGCTGGGTGCAAAAGAATACGCCGGAGAGAAGAAAATATGTCCGGGGACGTGGTTCTCATCGCCCGGATGGGCGCGGGAGGGAATGGCCGGACTGATCAAGGAAATGCACTTAGACTGCATAGAAGGTGTTGATCCCATGGTGTTCACCGATATGCTTTTCGCCTCATACGAAAGATGTCTTTACATAGACACGGGCGTCGGGGACGAGGACGGCGAATATCTCAGAAGATCGAAAGAATTCGCATCTCAGCTCAAACTCAAACACGATGAAAGGAAGTGTGAACTGAATATGATTGAAGATGCGATAAAAAAGGTGAAAGATCTGGCAAGATCCTGAACACATCAAAGGCCGCGGACCGTACGATCGATCTCAACACGTTTCCCGGTCACCATGTATATTATCTTTTCAGCTATCTTACACGCGTTGTCACCTACGCGTTCAAGATATTTCGCTATCGAAATGTAATACGTGCAGGCCTCGACCGATTTTGAATTGTTCATCATGCGCTCAACGTTCTCATCGATCACGCTTCTCCTGTAGCTGTCCAATTTGTCGTCAAGTTCCTCATAATTGTACAAATGACTTACATCCTTCGTCGCGAATGCGTTCACAACTCCCTTGACCATCTCAACGGCGACGTCGCACATCGCATAGACGTCATCCATGTAATACGTGGTCGGTCTGTCCTTCAGATAGATGGCCGCTTTGGCGATGTTCTTGCTGTATTTGCCTATCCTTTCCAGATATGTGATAAGCTTCAGCGCCGCGGCGGTGAGTCTCATGTCCGATGCCATCGGCTGATATAATATCAAAATTCTGAGAGCTTCGTCTTCTATAAGTGATTCCAGGAACGCAATGCGTTCGTATTTCGTCACTCTTACTTCTTCGGCCGCCTCAACATCCGAGTTGATCAGCGAGGACACCGATTTTTCCAGCATTTCGACCGCAAGCTCTCCCATCTCCGTGATGGCGGCGGTCATTTTCTTTATATCCGATGATAAACGATTCATCAACCGAACCTCCCGGTTATATATCGTTCCGTCAGGTCTTCGGACGGTTTATTGAAGATCTTCTCCGTGTCGTCGAACTCTATCATCTTTCCCATGTACATGAACCCCGTATAATCGCTTATGCGAGCCGCCTGCTGCATGTTATGGGTAACAATAACAACGGTATAATCTTTCTCAAGGCTTATCGCAAGATCCTCTATCTTCGCCGTTGCTATGGGATCGAGCGCCGATGTCGGTTCGTCCATGAGTATCACTTCCGGATTTATGGACAGTGTGCGTGCTATGCAGAGCCTCTGTTGCTGTCCTCCGGACAGCGACAGAGCGGATTGCTCCAGTCTGTCATGGACCTCGTCCCAGAGCGCCGCCTGTTTCAGCGATCTTTCCATTATCTCATCAAGTTCGGACTGCTTCGTGATGCCGTGTATCCTCGGCCCGTAGGTTATGTTGTCGCGTATGGACATCGGGAACGGGTTCGGTTTCTGGAAGATCATGCCTATCCTTTTCCTGAGTGCCATCACGTCCGTGTCCTTTCCGTATATGTCCTGCCCTTGGAAGAACATGCTGCCTTCCACCCTGCATCCGTCGATGAGGTCGTTCATGCGGTTCATGCATCTTATGAGCGTTGATTTACCGCACCCGGAAGGTCCTATCAGTGCGGTTATCTTATTCTTCCTGACGTTCATGCCGACATCAAAAAGCGCCTGCTTTTCCCCGTACCACAAATTGAATCCTACTATGTCCATGACGTTATCCATTTGATATCACCATTTGATGCTCTTACTGTATCTGTGTCTGACCAACGACGCCAAAGCGAACATGAATAGGACCATCAGTAATAATACCAATGCGGTCCCGTACTGCATGGTCTCTGAGCCGGGCACCTCCCATGCCAAGAAGAACAGATGGTAGGGAAGCGCCATCACCGGGTCAAGCAAAGACAGTGAGACACTGGATCTGAATACAACCGCCGCGGTGAACATTATCGGCGCCGTCTCTCCGGCGGCGCGCCCTAAGCTCAGTATCAATCCCGTCACAACGCCGCCGAACGCCGCCGGTATGACGACCTTCGTCGTGGTCTCCCATTTACTGGCGCCCAATGCCAATGACGCTTCCCTCAATTCTTTCGGAACGGCCAATATCGCCTCTTCCGTCGTTCTTATTATGACCGGAAGCACCATGAACGCCAGCGTTATGCATCCCGCTATCAATGCGTATCCGACCCCCAGATAGATGACGAGCGCAGCCATACCGAACAGTCCGAACACAACGGACGGAGTTCCGTTGAGTATGTCTATGGCCTCGCGTATGATCCTCGTGTACCGCGTATCCTTAGAATATTCGGCTAAATATATTCCCGATATGATGCCGAGAGGGAAAGCGATCATCATTGTGCCGACAACAAGCTGGATCGTACCCACTATGGCAGGGAATATGCCTCCTCCGAGTCCGCCGTCCTCAGGATATCCGAAAAGGAAGTTCAGTGACAGCGCCGGTAATCCCTTTGAAACGATGTCGTATACAATAACGATCAGTATCATCAGAACAACGGCAACGATCGATAGCAGAACGAAGTGTGCTATCTTCTCCTTCGTCTTTGCAAGCAGCCTCTTCGCCAGCGGTATTGATATCAGTGCTGCTGTCACAACGATAAACGACACGAGAACGGATGCGGAAGCGTCCAGGAAAAGTGATGAGGCCATATATGCGGATATGAACAATGCGGTCAGCATAAGCGACCTGCCCATTTTGAAGGCAACCTTATCGGTATACATTAGCGACACGAACACCATCGTCGCCAGCACGGCGACGATCAGCGATATCACCGCTCCGACGAACATTGAGGATATGAAGAAGGAGGCTGCGAACAGACACGCCAGTATGGACATCTTCGAGAACATCTTCGTGTGCTTCGCCACCTTCTCATGCTCCGTGACCTTGTCCAGAAGCGATTTCTTGGAGATCGTTTCCCCGAATTTCTTCCTCGATCGTTTTATTATCATCTTCGCAGTATAATTTATCGCCAGCACCATGACCATGAGAACAAGCGCTAACAGGAACAATGCGGAATAATGAACGCTTCCAGATACGACCTCGGGCATCTCAAGCGCAAGCGTTGCCGTTATTGTTCTTAACATCTCGAATATATTCCAAAGCGGTTCCGGGACTATCGGTGTGTTGCCGGTGACCATCATGACAGCCATCGTCTCTCCTATCGCTCTTCCGATGCCGAGTATCGTCGCCGCCGCTATGCCGGATATCGCGGCCGGAACTACAACTCTGCGTGTTGTTTCCCATTTCGTGGCGCCCATCGCCATCGACGCTTCCCTGTATGACCGCGGAACAGCGCGCATCGCATCCTCCGAAACGGAGATTATCGTCGGCAGCGCCATTATTCCGAGTATTATCGAACCCGCAAGCCATGATGTTCCGAAGAGAAGATGATCGGGGAAAAAGCCCCTCAGAAGCGGTATAAGGAAGATCATACCGAAGAACCCGTACACAACCGACGGTATCCCCGCGAATACTTCGCACATGGGTTTAAGGACATTCCTCAGTCTTTTCGGAGCTACTTCGGAAATGAATATCGCTGATCCGAGACCTAACGGGAGCGCGAACATTATCGCTCCTATAGTCACCAGTGCGGTACCGGTTATCAGCGGCATCGCACCATAAGTGTCGGTACTGGGCCTCCATTCAAATCCGGTAAGGAAATTCCATATTCCGATATCTCTGATCGCGGATGCGCCGTTTACGAAAATAAAGAGTATTATGAAAAATATGATGACCACGGTGGCGGACGCCACCGCCATGAGAAAATATTTCATCACTTTGTCGTGATTGAAGCGTTTCGTTTTCTTTATGGTGTTCTCATGGCTCAGGTGATCACCCTCATTATGTCGGAACGCGCACAAAACCCGCGTTCTCCACGATATTCTGACCGTCCTCGCTCAAGATCCATTCTATGAAGAATTTGGCCATGCCCTGCGGGTCGCCGTTCGTTACCAGCACCAGATCACGCGATATGGCGTAATTACCGTTGGCAATTGTATTCGGCGTTGCTTCAACTCCCTCTATCGTTACCGTTTTTATCCGGTCAGGCAGTCCGCCGGAGACATTGATGTTGATATAACCTATAGCTCCTTGGATATCCCTTACTGCAGCGATCATCGAACCCGTGTTGTTTATCGAAAGTACGTCTCTGTCCTTCATGACGAAATCCGTGTTGCCCGCATCCCTCAATGCTTCTTCGAAGCAGTCCCTCGATCCGGAGCCCTCCTCTCTTGACACCACGGCTATCGGCAGATAGAATCCGGTGATCTCCTGCCAATTGGTAAGTTCGCCGCTGTATATCCTTGCAAGATCGTTCAAAGTAAGGTTCAGTTGATCGCCGTCGGGAACAACCGAAACGTTAACGATGACAACGACGGCGTCCAGTGCTATCCTGTGCTCTTTCAGGACGCCTCCTCCTTCGTAAGGTTTCAGGTCACGGGAGATCATCCCGATGTCCGCGACGCCGTTGAGCGTTGAACTTATCCCGACACCGGAACCTCCTCCGGTCACGAACATCTCAACGTTTGCATATCTTTCAAATTCCTTCTGAAGTTCGACCATAAGCGGTTTCACTGTCGTCGAACCGGTTACAACAAGCGACTGTGAACTCGTACCTAACGCTGTGGCTGTCACAGGAACACATATCATTGCGGTCAGAATCACCGCAGCGGATATTTTCATCCATTTCTTCAGGAAGGCACCTATCCGTCCCAAGTTGTGCAACGTGTATAAAATTACTCTACATAATATACAGACATATACATAATTATACTGCTATCTATAGTGTAATATATATGATGTTTTAAAATATATATTTTTTATCAAAAACAAATTCATATAAAGCTTTGAGAGTGAAGCCAATTTTTGAAAAAGTTGACAATACCTTGCGCGTCAGACCGGAACGATATGAAAAAATCATCAAACTCGATCGTAGTGATGCCTTCCGAATTCGTCAGATCTGTGTTTTTTCCTGAGACAACGGCATCCGCAACTCCGTTAAGCAAAAGCGATCTGACATGATCAGCTGTGAATGCGGTATCGTCTGCGGTCATTTGTATAACAGCGTTCGCATTGTTCTCAAATTCTGTAAAAAATAATATCATATCCTCAATGGGAACATCATCCGACACCGTTACGCGGATAGTTTGTTTCTGAGCGTCACCATCTAAGAGAATATACGTTACCGAAATACAGAGCACCGCGGTGACGGCCACGGCGACTAGCGTCAGTATTTTGTCATTCAAACAGGTCACACTCGTGAGAATGAAAGGGAACCTATATCAATTTTGTCAATATTTTATATATAGACTATATATCGATAATGTTTTTATGGATAAATTATTTAAATATAACTGCCGTTCCCGTGACCTATGGATATAAGGAGAGTGCAGATGACCGGCGGTTCGTCGTTCATCGTGACATTACCGAAAGAATGGGCGGAATCCGTGAATCTTAAGAAAAATGATCCTCTGAGACTCAATCCGCAACAGGACGGCAGCATAATAATAACGACTGCCGATTCAGACAGGGCATCCACATACGATACGAAGGTCATTGTCATAGACGGCCTTACGGACACCGATCTGATCTTCAGGATGCTCGTCGGCGCCTATATGTCCGGTTTCAGTCTTATCGAGGTTGCATCATCATCCAGGCTGAGCAACACGGTGCTTGATGTCATAGGCAAAATGACGCAGATGGCCATCGGCGTCGAGATAATCGAAGAATACGATGACAAGATCATTTTGAAGGATCTCGTCGACCCGTCGGAGATGAGGATGGGGAAAAGCATCGAAAGGATGCGCGTGCTCGTAAGGAACATGCTGACCGATGTTGCCTCCGCGCTGAGGAATGATGACGCATCCTTCATCGAAGATATCGAATCCAGAGATAGTGATGTCGATCGTCTCGCATGGATGATAACAAGGCAGACGAACATGTTTCAGAGAGATATAGGACTTTTAAAGAAAATAGGGATAGACCATTCCGAGATAACGTCCAATTACACGATAAGCAGGATAATCGAGAGAATGGGAGATCACGCGGTCGCCATATCCGGCAATTTAAAGAATATACTGAACAACGACGCATTCAAAGAGATGAGGGACGAGGCCTCGGACCTCTGCGAGGCTGTTATCTCACTGTTCGTGAAATCATTGTCCACAGTGAACGGCAACGATCCTGAGGCGGCAAGCAACTGCATCAACGAATGCTGGAATCTCAGCGAAGTCGCGAAAAAACTCAACAGACACGGAGTCGGAGCGGATTACGAGGCCGCATTGGCAGTCAACATGATGGCAAGCAGCCTCAGAAGGATATGCGAATATTCCACAGACATCGCGGAAATGGCGATAAACGTGATAATGGGGAAAAGCGACAAGAAGATCCTCAAAAAAGTTTCATAAAGCGTTCAACGCCGCCGGTCAAAACGTTCGGAATGATCATGCTTACTTCCGTATCACAGTATCTTTCTTACAAGTCCGGCTATCAGAAGCATGGTTATCAGAAGAGACGCGGTCGTGATGAATGCGGATGATGATAATTCATAATCTTCCTCGACAATGGAGAACGATCTTGTCATCGTCGGTATGTGTCCGTAGTCACCGATGAATTCTATTTTCACTTTTGCTTCACCGGCATTGATGTTGTCCGAATACGTGATCATATAATCCGCGCCTTCTTCCAAGAGTTCGCCGTTGTATGTGACCATTATGTCAGGTATTATCTCGGAACCGGTGTAGTGATATGTTTCATCTATCCCTTTCACGGAGATGATTTCACCGTTTACTATAAGATCGCCGCCTAAATTAAGGTCACCGTCTATGTTCACATCCTTGCCTACATCAAGGTTACCGCCTATGTTCACATCCTTGCCTACATCAAGGTTACCGCCGATGTCCGCATCGCCGCCGACGCCGAGGCTTCCGTCTATGTCCGCATCGCCGCCGACGCCGAGGCTTCCGTCTATGTTCAGGTTACCGTCGATGTTCACGTTACCGTCAACGTCAAGGTTTCCGGATCCGGTGATGTTACCGTCGATGTTCACGTCGCCTTTCACAACGAGCTCGCTGTCATCGATGAGTTCAACGTCCCCTGAACCGGTAAGATCTCCGAGTATTGTGAGTACCGTGCTATCAAGAATGAGCTTACCGCCTGTCAGATCCACGCCGCCTATTGTAACGTTGCCGTTCTTCAATGTCAGTTCAGCGCCTTCTTCG
>WQZU01000026.1 GCA_009780575.1 Candidatus Methanomicula labiotermitis | reverse complement strand
TACGCAGGCCGTTGTATTTTCTTTATGTACGTCCAGTCCAATATATCTCATGCGACATTCGCCTCCTTTTGGTTGGTACTCAAAGGTACTGAATGTCGCACTTTTCAACTATTGGTCATTTCGGAGGACATGACACCTCTATCGTCCTGTGTTTATTAATTGTCTGTACAGTTCGAGTTGACTGTCTTGTGCATGGTACGCGATATCCTCTGCGCCGAAATGTTTTCGCGTGTTCTATCAATTTTAATACTTCTTACGTGTCTGGGATGAAGCATGGCGGCGGTGAGATTGGGAAAGAACCATCTTAGATGGTGCTTCTGTTGCAATGTACCGGTTCTTGAGGATACGGTCTGCTCGATCTGCGGATCCGCCACGGAGGAAGTTGAGATAACTCCTCCCGGGGACGTGAGACCGGCGTTCCCGCATGACGTCGAACTGATCAAAAAACTGGCGGATGATCAATTCGGCGACGGATCCGGTGATGCATTGCTTCCCGACGGTCATATCGTATTACTGAACAAGGCGCCGTCGCTTGATCGTATGGACGAGATAATCATCGACGGGCGTACTGTCGCAAGCATCCGTTACGACATGGGTTCCGGTTGGATCCTCATCAACCGTATGCAGAGCGCAATGCGCATCGGAAACGTTATGACAAAAGGTTACGTGATCTGCGACCCGAGCGCCGTCAGGTTCATCAGAGAAAGCAAGAATCTCATGGCCCCGGGCGTTGTCGATGCACATCCTGACGTAAAGGAAGGGGACGAAGTGATAATCGCGGACACGGAAAAAAATGTCATTGCCACCGGATTGGCGAGAATGTCCGCTTCCGTCATGATACTTGAAGAAAAAGGAGTTGCGGTGAAGACGAAGTGGACGAAACCCGAGATCCTTTCGGTAAGCGATAGAAAGGTTACATGGGACGACACGATCAAGGCCAATGAGCCGGTGCTCATCAGAAGAAGGGATGAAGCAGCCTCCTTTATAAACAGCACAATTGAAAGATACGATCTTCCGGCGGTGGTCTCATTCTCCGGAGGGAAGGACAGTCTTGCTACCCTTTTACTCACACTGGACGCCGGCCGTAAGCTTCCGGTCATGTTCATTGACACCGGACTGGAATTCAATGAGACCGTGAAGCACGTACACGATACCGTTTCGGCATACGCATTGGAACTCATCGAAGAGAAAGCTCCGGATGATGCCTTCTTCGGAAATCTGGATTATTTCGGCCCTCCTGCGAAGGACTTCAGATGGTGCTGCAAAACGAATAAATTGGGGCCGACCGTGAACGCCATCCTACGGAATTTTCCTGACGGAGTTTTATCGTTCATAGGCCAAAGAAAGTATGAGTCGGAATCAAGACATTCCAAACCGCGCATCTGGACGAATCCGTGGACTCCGGGGCAGACGGGCGCATCACCGATCCAGAATTGGAATTCGCTGCACGTATGGATGTACATCTTCTGGAAAAAAGCGGATCACAACATATGGTATTCCCGAGGACTTGACAGGATAGGCTGTTTCATGTGCCCCGCTTCCGATCTCGCAGAATTGGAGACAGTGAAAGGGAAGAGCGACAGGTATGGGCAATGGAACTCGTATCTTGAGGAATTCTCCTCATCCCGCCGGCTTCCGAAAGAGTGGAATGATTTCGCGCTTTGGAGATGGAAGAAGCCCCCTCAGTCGATCAGGGAGGAAGTGTCGCGTGTCACCGGAAAGGAAATGCACGAACTGAATGAACAATCCGTGCGGTCGGACGATCGGCTCTTCCTTAAGACCCAGGAAGGACATTCGCCGTGCGTCCTGGGATTCAGTGTGGAAGGCGCCCTGTCGCGTTCCGTGAATATTGACGACCTGGGAAAACTGGCGGGCATACTCGGTAAAGTGACCGTGGACACGGACGGCCAATGGCTTACCGCGGACAACGTAACAGTGTTCAGGGAAGGTTCGATCATATCCAAGGGATCGGCCGAAGACGAAGTTCGTGCGGCCATGAGGAAAATGTTCGAGATCATAACGCGCACGGAACAATGCGTCGGCTGTTCGCTGTGCATAGCCAGATGCCCGGATGGAGCGCTATCTATGAAGGACGGTCACGCAACCCTCGAACGCGAATGCAGACATTGCGGAAAATGTCTCGGACCGTGTCCTGCGGTCAATTTCAGAGAGGAAGAGTTCAATCTGTGAGTTCACATCTTCCTGAATCCGCGGCCTATCCATTCCGTGATCGATTTGTAACCGTATTTCACCGTATCGGCCCGGGTTCTGTGTTTTCCTCCGATCACTGCGTCTTTATTGAGTATCGCTTTCACGACGCCTTCCCAATCCGTTATGCCGTCGGAGAATTCCATGTATGCGTTACCGATGTGACTGACATGGTGCGCATCGCTTCCCGCGGTCATCGGTTTGTTCATACTTTCCGCAAGTTTTACCGCTTTGTCATTCGATCCTTCCGTGGAGCGCGCATTGAATGTCTCAACGGCGTCGAATGCGCTTACCACGTTCTCCTCGCCCAGGCCGGACCACCATCTGTACGGATGCGCGGCAACGGCGATACCTCCGGCGTCATGTATCATATCGATCGTTTCGAGAACGGACCTTCCTCTCGGTATCTCGCAGCTTATTCCGTATGCCAGTATATGTCCTTCCGATGATGAGACCTCTTCCGCGGGAACCGCTATTATCTGATCCTGTTTCGATGCAATGTCATACGATCTGAAATCGTTGTGATCCGCGATCGCAATGCATCCGAGGCCCATGCGCTTCGCATTGTTCACTATCTCTTCAACGGTTGATTTCCCGTCATTGGAAAAGGATGAATGGATATGCAGATCGCCTTTCATCTCACAGCCTACCTTACGGTCGCTCCGTTTTTAACGTTCTTATCAGCAACGGCAAAACATCCGTTGCCGTCGGACAGCAGGATGCATTCATTGCCGTCCGTAACAGCGGCGGCCCTTGACGGTGCGTCTTTATCCTTTATTTGCAGGTTACCGTATGCAAAGATCCCGTTGTTCACGGATGCGACCCTGATGACGGCCTTCTGGAAATCCTTGTATTCTATCTCCTTTCCGCTGATATCGAGGCCGCAGCCGAACCTTGTTCCGTTCGGTACGTCCTTCGACGGCGTCAGAAGGGCAACGGTGTTTCCGCCCAGCGTCTCGTCGTCCGCTGCGAGCAACATGCCCTGCGACATCACGCCTCTTAATTTTGCGGGTTTGAGGTTGCAGAGCACCAATACTTTCTTTCCGATCATTTCCTCCTTCGTGTAGAATGCCTTGAGTCCGGCCACCAGCTGTCTTTCTTCACCTGCGTTAACTTTAAGGCAGAACAGTTTCTCCGCATCCGGATGATCATTCGCCTCTATTATCTCGGCAACGCGTATGTCCAATCTTTTGAAATCCGCGAACGGGCCGCCGGTATTTGTCTCATTTTTATTTTCCTCTTCCGGAAGCTCCACTTTGGAATACACGGGAACGGGCTCAGGGAGTTTTGTTCCGGCGACGAGAGGAACGGTGCATGCCGATATGCCGTGGTCCAGCGGCGAATCGTCGAAACCGAGGAATTTCCAGATCCTTTCCGAAGATGAAGGCATGAACGGCCACGCGAGCAAAGCCAGCGCTTTCACGATCTGCAGGGAAGCGTTCATCGCCTCGCCGCATTCCTCTTTATTCTCTTTCACAAGCGCCCAGGGTTTCTTCGAATCGAAGTATCTGTTCCCGAAACGCGAAAGTTCCATGAAGGTCCTCACAGCCTTCTTGAAATCACAGTTCGACATGTGCATATCGTACTCCGAAACGACTTTCTCTATCTCTTCCGTTACCGCCGCCAGATCCTTTCCGTTGAATTCACGCGGTACTGCCGAAAAATTCTTACTCGTGAAACTCAGGCTCCTGTGATAATAATTACCAAGCGCGGACACCAGCTCATTGTTCACCTTTATCTGAAAATCCTCCCATGAGAATTCAGAGTCATGCGTGTCCGGCATTATTGCCGAAAGATAGAATCTTACCGCGTCGGGATCATATCTCTGAATGACGGACGGTATATCTATCGCTCCTCCGCGGCTCTTTGACAGTTTTCCGCCCCTGAACGTCAAAAATTCATTGGCAGGGATGTCATACGGTAAATTCAGATTCCCGTATCCCATCAGTATGGACGGCCATATTATCGAATGGAACGGTATGTTGTCCTTTCCGAGGAAATAATAATGTTTTACGTCCTCGCTGCACCAGAATTCCTTCCACAGATCATCCGAGGACAAATATTCCTTGGATGCGCTCAGATAGCCTATCACGGCCTCAAACCACACGTATATCACTTTACCCTTCCATCCGTCGACCGGTACGGGTATGCCCCATTCCATGTCGCGTGTTATCGGCCGGTCGTTCAGTCCTTCCCTGATCCAGTTCGTAGTGAATGTCTCAACGTTCGATCTCCAGTATGTTTTATCTTCAAGATAAGTGAGAAGATCGTCCCTGAATGCGCTCAGTTTGAGGAAGAAATGCTCCGTTGCTCTGATCTCGGGCGCCGTTCTGCAATGGATGCATACCGCATCCTTCAGGTCACCGGTCTCGAACGTGGTGCCGCACGAGTCGCACTGATCGCTTCTTGTATGTTCGGAGCCGCATTTAGGACAAATCCCTTCAACGTATCTGTCAGGAAGGAACTTCAAACATTTCGGACAATAATACTGCATCGTCCCCTTTTTGTAAAGAAGATCCTTTTCCAGCAGTCTTATGAATATTTCGTGAACAACGTTCCTGTGATTCTCGGTTCCGGTCTTAGTGAAAAGGGAGAACTCTATTCCCATGTCCTCTATCGCTTTCTTATTGATGGCGTGAAATTTCTCTGCGACTTCCTTCGGCGTCATCTTCTCCTTTTCCGCGGTAACGGTGATAGGGGTTCCATGCTGGTCGGAACCCGATACCATCAGGACCTCGTTGCCTTTCATCCTGTTGTAACGGTTAAAAATATCCGGAGGCAGGAGCGAACCTGCCACATGACCCAAATGTATCGTCCCGTTGGCGTAAGGCCAAGCAACACCTATGAATATCTTCGCCATATCGTTCCCGAACATGGTTCGCGCGTATTTGAAACATATGCACACTCATGCTGCCGGATCACGGCGTTGTTTTAAGACGGAACGTCAACGATCCGTATCCTTTCCCTTCATCAGCGCGGAAAGGATCAGCATACACCACATGAGCACCAGCACCGGCCCCAGTATCTCCGTTACGGCGGTGTACCACCAGATGTCGACGAGCGTACCGTTCAGGCTTACGACGAAAGCCATCGGCAGTATTATGAAATTCCTGAAGACGGATGATATCAATGCTCTCGTACCCATGCCCAGTGACTGCAGAAGCGACGATGACAACACTCCCAGGCCGATGAACGGAAGGAATGAGCAGGATATCCGTATGAACAATGTGATCTCATCGCGCAGATACGCCGTTTCTTCGGAATATGAGAACAGCAGGGACGCCCAGTCCGCAACGATGAACAGGATGAGCGTGATGGCGGCCATCGTCAATAACGATATTTTCAGAGAATACATGAACGCGGACCTCACCTTCTGAAGATCCCTTCCGCCGTAAGCCGCCGCGCATATCGGCACCAGAGCGGCGCCCAGTCCGAGACAGGGTATCATGATGATGTTGAATATCCTCCATCCGGTCGAATATATTGCAACGGCGTCCGTACCTTCGGCAGTGGTGACGAGTATCATGTTCATCAGTATCACCGCTATTGAAACGGACATGAGCTCGAAGGATGCCGGTAATCCTACCCTGAAGATATCCTTTGATGCCGTTTTGTCAAAATACGGTTTTCCTATCCTTATGCGCAGGTATGTGTCTTTCTTAACGAAGAACCAATAGAACGCAGGGATCGTTGCTATGGTCAGCGCCACGGCGGTTGCGAACGCGGCGCCGGCCATCCCCCAGTCGAAAACGTATATGAATATCGGCGTAAGAACGATGTTAAGCAAAGCACCGGCGACCATTATGATCATCGATCTCTTTGCATTACCTTCCGACCTCAGGATGCTTGACATCAGCGCACTGATGAAGAACGCCATCGAAAAGAGGAACATCACGTTCGCGTAGTCCATGCAATATTCGATCACATCCCTGCCGCCGATGGCCATCATCAGAGGTCTTGCAACGAGTAACATCACGATCGAGAAGACAATGCCGGTGACGATCATCAGTGTGAAAGCAACAGATGTAGTACGTTCAGCCTCCTCCTTGTTGCCGGCGCCTATGTGCCTTGCTATAGCGGCGGATGCTCCGATGCTTATTCCGCTCGATACTGAGAATACAATGAAGAACAGCGGAAAAAGTAAACCAATGGCCGCAAGAGCGTCCGGACCGAGACCGGATATCCAGACCGCGTCAACAAGACCGTTGACCGATGTTGCGAACATGGCGATTATCATCGGCACCGCCATCTTCGTGATCGCCTTTTCGGGAGAACCAAGCATGGTCTCCACATCTTTTGTCATCAATCCGTCGGATGTTCACAATGGATATAAATGAAACGTAGTGCGGATATATACAAGGACAAGATATGTCATGTATACAACGGAGATGAAAATGACAAAAGACGGAGCCGAGAATCTGATTTCCGCAGTATCCAGAGCAATGAAAAAAAGGAAATTGGATGCGGAAAACTTCGAAGACATGCTCATGGTCCAAAAAGGCTGTTTCATTCTGAACTCGAAAGGCATATTGCCGAAGTACAAATTTGACGTTTATGTCAGAGGACCGTACTCACACGATCTCGCAGAAGATTACCGTGATATTTCGGAAAAGGACACACCGTATGAAACAAAAATCTCCTATGAATGCATTGAAGAACTTTCCGCCATACTGAAAAAAGGTGCCGCATTCGTTGAGGCATATACAACCATGGAAATGGCCAAGAACTATAATCCAAAAATGAGTAAAGACGAACTTATGGAATTTGTTGTGGAAATAAAACCTCATCTGAAGAAAAAGATAAGGGAGGCATCGGAATTTCCGGCGATTTCCCCGTCTGTTATTTAGACACCTGTTATCTGATCGCCCTTATTGACAGGACAGACGGCATCTGTAAGGACAAGAAGGCCAAGTTTGATAAGATATGTTCACGGTAAGGAAAAAGAGAGATTCAGGGTTCCGATACCGGTCATCGGAGAAGCATTCCTAAAGATCAATTCTAAAAAGACAACGGATGTTAAGAAAGATTCATTCAAACTGCTTGAAAAATTAATTGACAATAAAACGATCGAACTGATCGGATTCGGAAAAAGCAGCGATGTATTCATGCATGCGAAAAATTTAATGACCGCATTCCAAAGCGATTATCGCCAAGACAGTTTGGATCCGATGGATGCACTTATCATAACAGATGCTTTAATTGATACCGAATGCCGTAAGATATACACAGAGGACGTGACGATACGTTTCAATAAAGAACTTCATTATATGGTAAACGAGATCAGATCGGCCATATATCCATCGTGCGGCCCCATAGAGTTCTCTCAATTCTAAAGATCAAAAATATCGCCGCCTGCGGTCCGTTATGCCTAAACCTTATATCTGCCTTATTTATAGGCGGACCCATGCGTATCGCCGTGGTCCTTCAGGACAGATGCCAACCCAAGAAATGCAACAAAGAGTGCATCAATTTCTGCCCGAAGATGAGAACCGGAGTGGAGACGATATCCATCGGCGAGAAAGGTAAGCCTATAATTTCAGAGGAACTTTGCGCGGGTTGCGGAATATGCGTCAACAAATGCCAATTCGAAGCGATCAGGATAATCGGTCTCGCCGACGAACTGAAAACGGAGATAATCCATCAGTACGGAGAGAATTCCTTCAGGATGTACAGACTGCCGGTGCCTAAAAAAGGAGTCGTCACCGGAATACTCGGACCGAACGGGATCGGAAAAACGACCGCGATAAAAATGCTTTCCGGCATTGAGATACCCAATCTCGGAAATCACCGGAGTCCGCCGTCAAAGGAAGATGTTCTCAGGCATTTCGCAGGCACCGAACTCCACGACCATCTGGAATCCGTTTACAAAGGAGGCGTAAGAACGGCCATGAAGCCGCAATATGTTGATAAGATCCCGCTTACGGCAACCGGTGTTGTACGCGACCTGCTGTCACGCGTTCAGGAACGCATGGACGTCAAAGAAGCAGCGGAGATGTTCGAACTGGAGGACATACTTGACCGCGAACTCGGAAAACTTTCCGGCGGCGAACTGCAGAGGACGGCGATGGCCGCCACGTTCATGAAGGACGCCGACATCTATTTCTTCGATGAACCGTCGTCATACCTTGACATATATCAAAGAGTGAAAATGGCCAAATGCATCAAGAAATTGAGTGAGAACAAACAGGTCGTCGTCATTGAACACGATCTTGCGATACTTGATTTTCTTGCCGACAACGTCAACGTTGTCTACGGAACGGAAGGGGCATACGGGGTTTTCACGTTACCCAGGCAGGTAAGGACGGCAATAAACGTGTATCTTGACGGTTATCTTCCCGAGGAGAACATACGATTCCGCGACAGGCCGATAGAGTTTGAAGCGTCGCCTCCGAGAAGCGAATGGAACACCGGGAATCTGCTTGAATACGGAACCCTTGAAAAGGATTTCAAGGAATTCAGTCTGAAAGTTGACGGCGGCAGCGTTCATATAGGCGAATCGATAGGCATCGTGGGCCCGAACGCCACCGGGAAGACGACGTTCGTGAAGATGCTTGCCGGCGTCGTTGAACCGGACAAAGGGAAAACGGATGCGAAATTCAAGGTCTCGTACAAACCGCAGTATATCTCGGGTGATTTCGACGGCACCGTTAAAGACCTTATGTATTCAACGGCGTTTGAAACGGTGCAGTCCGGATTCTTCCAAGGCGAAGTGATAGCTCCGCTCGGAATAAAACATCTTATGGAAAAGAATGTGAAGACACTTTCCGGCGGCGAACTGCAGAGGGTCGCCATAACGCTGTGCCTCGCCAGGGAAGCTGACATATATCTTTTCGACGAACCTTCTGCATATCTTGATTCCAACCAGAGGATGAACGCCGCCAAGACCATCAGAAGGATGATGGGCAAGAGCGGGAAAAGCGGTATGATAGTTGATCACGACATCTATTTCCTGGACATGGTGTCCGATTCCATGATGGTCTTCGGAGGAGACTCGGGACGCAGGGGAACCGGCAGCGGTCCGTTCACCATGAGGGAAGGCATGAACAGATTCCTGAAGGCCGTGGACATAACATTCAGGCGGGACGCCGACACCAACAGGCCGAGGATCAACAAATCCGGATCGCGGCTGGACCGCGAGCAGAAAACATCCGGAGAGCATTATTACACCGCCGGCAATTGACCGGATATTCGCCATTCTGTGCGTTTCGGAAGCGCAGCGATGAACGCTTCCGGCGTTATCGGAATGCGTCGCAGACATCTGATTTTCCGTTCAATGGGTGCATGAAAGTAATAAATATTCAACGAACCTTCGCAGATACATGATTATGAGGGCCGATCTGCACGTCCACACGATCTATTCAGGCGTAGGACGGCTCGGCAAACTGAGATTTCCGGAATCCATCGACCGGCCTGAAAAAATGGTTGATAAAGCAAGAGCGAGCGGCATCAATGTTTTATGTATAACGGATCACAACAGCATCGAAGGAGCGATCATAGCAAAGAAATATGCGGAAATGTTTGATGACATAGAAGTGGTAATAGGCGAAGAGGTGTCATCAGCGGAAGGAGAGATAGTCGGCCTCTGGCTGACCGAATGCATACCTCCGAATCTTTCCGCGGAGGAGACCATAAAACGCATAAGAGAGCAAAACGGGATCGTGATCGCACCGCATCCGTTCAGTTTCCATGTTCCCGCGCTCAATGAGAGGATGCTCGATCTGGATATTGACGGCATAGAGGTCCTGAACGGAGGACATGTGGACAAATACTCCAACCGAATGGCGTCCGAGGTCTCAAGGAAATATCCCGGAAGGTGGGCGGAGATCGGTTCAAGCGATGCTCATTCAGTTTCAACAATGGGATACACCTGGACCGAATTCGACGGAGAGAACGCCGATGATCTCAAAACAGCGATAATCGAGAAAAGGACGGTAAGCTGCGGTAAACCGGTCCCGATAGACAAAGCGGTGTTCTGGAGCATGAGCGTTGTGATAAAAGGACTGAAGATGATACTCGGATCATTTTTCAGACCGCTGAACCAGGACACGATCGATCCGCTGGAAAAATCCATTCTGAAGGTTCCCGGACAGAAGAAGATCGCGGGGATCGTGGGCGCAATGATCTATCTTTTTCCGCCGGTCCCGTACCTGGCGTGTCTGGCAAGCCATACGTGGCTGAACCGCAAAGCAAAGAGTCTGATCAACCGCATCTCGGAAACGCTGGAGAAGATCGGGCTCAATTCCCATTGAACTCTATACTGTTCTCCTTAACTCTTTTTGCAAGCGAGTGCGACAGCATACCGGCTTCGATCCACGCCGCATTCATTACCGCTACGGGAGAAAGACAGGGCGGCGACATGTCCCCCCGTATCTCTCTCCTGTTCAACCGCGTATTATCAAAATCAATGAGGTCCTCCATGGTCACATATTTCAGTCTCTCGCTGAAAAGAACGACCTTAGGACAATCCGATTCAATGGCAACATCGAAGTTCCCGTCCGCGTTCATAACGACGGTGACCTTATGCGTTTTCCCGCATGTCCTCATATGTGCGGTGACTGTCGCCATAGTATCACTTCATCGTTTGTCCTTCACCAATATCAGGTGCCATCCGAATTCTGTCTTCACCGGACCGACCACCGATCCGATCTCTCCTGAGAACGCAGCCCTTTCGAACGTCTGGACCATATCGCCGCGCTCGAACCATCCGAGATCTCCGCCCTTATGTCCGGACGGACATTTGGAATGCTTCTTCGCAAGATCGGCGAACTTCTCTCCGTTCTTTATCCGTTCGAGTATCTCTTTCGCTTTCTTCTCATCGTTAACAAGTATATGCGCCGCGCTGGCCTTCGAGGTCATACGTGCCGTATGATCAGCAATGGATTTAACGATTATCTGTAAAGATCGCAAAAACAGATGTTTTTTATCTGCCGTTATGTTCATGAGATCATGAAGACAGACAGCCGGATATACAAGATAACGGTAAATCTTCCGGAAAGGTTCCTTGATGATATGATGGACCGCATAGATCGTGTGACGGATCCCGTATATCCGGGATACAGGAGGACATTCTCGTATTCCAAGGTCACCGGAACGTGGATGCCGGTTGAAGGCTCCGATCCGTTCAAAGGCGAGACGGGAAAGATAGAGGTATCCGAGGAGATAAGATTAGAATTCGTTGTCATGGGAAAGGATCTGAAGAACGTGATCGCCGAAATGACGGATGTTCACCCGTATGAGGAGCCGGCAATAGACATAACGCCGGTCCTTTGCAGAAAGGACATCGTTTGAAAACACTCTTTTTTTCAATTCGCAGGTAAACCGTTTTCTGCTTGAAAAACGGCTGCGGATTCAATTTTTGTATGTGTACGTGTAAACACCGTCGAACGATCTCTGAAGGCGGCGTATCTTAAGGCTCTGCTTCCTGTATGCGAGTTCCTCTTCATCTATCAATCCCATGGCGAAGAAACGATCCAGCAGCCCGAACGCCTCATCGTATCCGGATTCTATTCCGACAACGATGTCAATGTAGCGGTTCCGGCAGCGGATATTCTCCGGCAAAGACCCGTTGTTGTTTTTCAAAATATCGCCGGATACGGAATCGTAGAGAGCAAGATTCCCTTCGCAGACGCGTTTCGCATCATCATATCTCTTTGTTCCGATGTATGCGTCTATCAGCAGTTCCGATATTGAGAATCTCTCTTCGCCGGGAAGATCGTTCTTTAAGCATTCCTCACAGAGGAAAACCGCAAACGGATGATTCTCATCGGCAAGGGCGGCGTATGCGGCCGAGTAAAGGAACGCATATACGGACGATCCTCCCTTGATATATCGGCCGAGCTTCACTTTGTCCTCCTTTGAAAGAGATGCATACCATTCCGTGAGGCCGGCGCCGGATATCTCTGGCGGTGTGTTGAGTTCGGATGATGCCTTCCTGAAAAGCATATCCGCCCATAACGGACACCGGATTTAATACATTGTACCGCAGCCGACAACCGAAGGCATACCCGCATCTCACCGGCAGTGATGCTCGCCGTTCTGTCAGTTGAACAGCACCATTCCGAAATAATACATCTCTCCTTCGGGAGAGCCGTACTTGATGTTGTTCTTCATCGTGAATCTGAATATGTCGATGCCGTACGCTTCAACCGGAGGTATCGCCGTTTCCGGATATTTGCACGGTTCGCGTCTTATGTAGGCGCATTCCTTGCAGTAAACGCATCCGCCTCCGGACAATACAAGATGATCTCCGATCTCCTCCGGTATCAGATCGCGGACGCGTCTCACGTTTGCCTGATGCAGCGCCAATGTTTCTTCGGTCCGCTGGTAATCGTACCATTTCTCTATCCTGTATTCGGATCTGAAAACCAATACCTTGGAATATTTTTCAATCTCCTTCTTACAGTCTTCGAATTTTCCCACGCCGGGAGGACACGTCCAGTTGGCGTCATATTTACCGCATGCGTTGTTCTCGCAGTATCTGATGACCATCTCATCGCAATAAAGAGGGGTCTTCGTAAGATCCAATATCGCCGCATAGCGTGTTTCATCGTTCAGAACCTTGTCAATTATGTCGTCCATTCGCGTCATATCTTCACCGCCGTATCATTCATCCGAATCGTTCTCATTTCCGTGCTGCGCGTTGCGTGAAAGATTTACAGCATCCCATTTTATCAGCCCGGTGAACTCTGTTCTCCTGTGTGTGCAGTTCTGAACGCAGTATGAACAGGAAAACTCTTTGCACGGGTCGCAGGACACCGACAGTTCGGCAGACTCGTCGTGTTTCTCCCTTATCAGGGATATCATATGGCGGATCTCTTCGTGCTGTTCCTTCACGCTTATGTACCATGGCATCGTGACATGCATATCGATGTGTATCGTCGGTCCGTATTTCACCATTTTAAGATTGTGTATATCTATCCACGCGTCACGTCTGTTGTCGTTGAGAGTGGCTGCTATTTGCTCCAGGAGATGAATGTCAACCTTGTCCATTATCCCGTCCAGTGATCCTTTCACCACGGAAACGCCGGTAACGAGTATTATCGTACCGAATATCAGCGCAATGGCGCCGTCTATCCAAAGGACGTCGTATCCCAGCGACGTCAGAACGTAAAGTATCACGAGACCCGTGATTATCCCTATCGAAGAATATCCGTCCGACTGCAGGTGTTTGCCGCTTGCTGCCAATGCCTGCGATCTGTTATTCTTTCCTTTGCGGACTGCCATGGTTCCGAAGACCAGGTTGGCGACAACGGTCGCCATTATCAGCATCATGCCGATCTCCAGATGCGGTATGTCCTTCGGATTGAGTATGCTCCTTACCGCTTCCATCAGTATGAGTATTCCGGCTATGGTTATCATGGCGCCTTCCACTGTTGCTGATATATACTCTGCGCGCCCGTGGCCGTACGGATGGTCGAAGTCACGCGGTCTCGTTGAAAGATAAAGCGCATAGAGCCCTATTATCCCGGCGGCAACGTTGACGATGCTTTCCAATGCATCCGTAAATATCGCCACGGAACCGGTCAGGGACCAGGCAAAGAATTTCACTAAAAGTATTATTCCGCTTAGCGCCACGATGTATCTCTGGAACCCGTAGCTGTTTCTCGCGGTTGCGGATACCGTAGCGCTCATCTGCACACCAATCCGGTTGAGGATATATAGGAATTTCTTCGATCATCCGCCGTTACAGGATGCGTTGGATCCTTTCCGAAGGGCATTCGTTTTCGGATGTGGCCTTGGGATTCACCAGTTTTCCGAGGATCGCTTCGCGCACGAATTTGTTGTAATCCGTAAGATCGGATCTTCCATCGATCACGGAATTGATCGTTTTGAATATATGGGAGAACACTTTCCTGAAGATCCTGCATGATGTTCCGTTGTTCATCTCCATGGAACCTTCGGACAGCGCATCGATCGAACATCCGCCTTGGCAGTATTCAAACAATTCGCATTCGGAGAGACATTTCTGTCTTCTCGCGATCGATGCGGAGAGCATCCTGCGCATCGATCCGCCGCTGAACGAATCGGACAGACGATCGATATCATTGATGTTGCACAGCAAGTACTCCTCAGGACAACCTTTTGCGCACGGGAATATGCTGCCGTCGGGATACACGGATATCCATTTGGTCAGACAGGAGGAATGCGCGCAGTCGGACACGGACGGTTCTCCCAATGCCGCCATCACGTATTGGAGATGGGGCATAAGCGGCATATCCGCGTCAGGGTCACGCATCCATTTTTCAAAAACTTTGATACTCTGGGCCGCATATTCATCCGCATCCGGCACCATGTCCGGTCCCGCTGACCCGATGCGCATAACAGGAGAGAACGAAAGTGCAGTCCCCTTTTCAAGGAAATGATCGTATATTCCGATCATTCCGTCAGTGCTGCGCCGGCATATCGTCGCATTCACGGAGAACATATGCCCTCTGCGGGCCATCATGTCCAGATTTTTTTGTACAGCATCTTTCCGCAGTGCGGGTCTCAAAACATTGTTACACGGGCCTTCAAACGAAACGCCGACGTTGATCCTGTTGTCTCTGCAGAAATCCATGAATCTTCTGTCTATGAGCGTCCCGTTGGTCTGTATCGTATTGCTTATCCTATGCGAATCCCTGCCGAAATATTTTCTCTGGAGACCGATCGCTTTTTTGTAGAATCCGAGAGGAAGAAGCAGCGGCTCGCCGCCGTGCCATACGAACCATGCCGTTTCGTATTCCTCCGACGCCATACGTATAAGTCTTTCAAGGATCTCCGGCGTCATTACCGTTCTGTCAGAACGTTCGTCCGGCGTATGATAGCAATGCTTACATCCGATGTTGCATGAAAGCGTGGGCTTCACAATTATCGAGATACTGCGCATCGTCCACTTCAGTAAGGCCAATACGTCCAGAGGCCGTCGAATCCGTTCGTAAGGTAACAGCAGCAGGCAAACCCGCCGACGGCACACACTGCGAGACAGACGTAACATCCGGGTTTACAATCGCCTTCCGCGTTGCAGCAGGGCCAGTCGCATCCTTTGTTGATATAGTTCCTTTCTCCCGCGGGCTCGTCCTTTACGGGTATGGACATCGCCGTGCTGAAGAATCCGCCGGCTGATTGTTTTGCATAGACTGCCATCAGATCTTCGGTTGATCTCGCATTTGACATTATTATCACCATGATCGATCCGTACGGACGATATGTTGCCTGATAACCTTTAGAAATATTTAATTCCGTATGCCGAATAAAGGATGCCCGGAGGCAGAGTTTGTTCGGATATGTCATTCCGCTGTACAATGCGATGTCCGCGTCCGATCTGAATGCATACAGATCATGCTACTGCGAATCCTGCCATCAGCTGAGGAAGAACTTCGGTATCGTGTCAACGGCCGCGGTCAATTACGATATGACGTTCAACAGCATCATCCTGAACGCCATGTCGGACAATGGTATAAAAGATCAGAACATGAGGAACGGGATGATATGCATACTGGGCAAATGCACATCGGATTCCGAGATCCTGAAGAAGATCGCCGGTTACACGCTGCTGCTGACGAAATGGGAGCTCGAGGACGACAGGAACGATAATCCCTCGCTGAGATCGAATCTCGCCTCCGTTGCTCTGGGAAGGGCGATACGAAAAGCCGAAAGGATGTATCCTGAGTACGACGAACACGTACGAAAAGGATTCGAAACGCTTAGAAGAATGGAAGAAAGCGGATATTCGGATCCGGTAACGATCGGAAGAACATTCGCCTCGTCGCTCGTACCGGCAATGAAAGACATAGCCGACATCTGGAATGACAGCACGGAAAGATTATTCACAAGCCTCGGAACAATGATATACATAATGGATGCGGCCGACGACCTGGATGAAGATCACATGAACGGCACATTCAATCCGTTCCTTGCGGGATGCGATGAATTCGCCGGCAAAGACAGTTTTCTGCGGAAGAACGTATACGCGGTGACGGATATGATCGGTACGGTAATGAAAGACGTCCAGTCATCTTATTTTGAGATACGTGGTTCGATGCGTTTCCATAAGGGCGTGACGGACAACATAATATACCGCGGGATCCCGGATTCCGCGAGACGCGTGATATCGTGCGAGTGCTCGAAGCCAAATCTCAGCAGTATGATGTCATCGCGCGTACTGCGCAGGGAAAGGTATTAACATCCGTACATTCCAGAATTCACGGAAAGGACGGGGAACGACATGTTTTTCTATCGCCGAAGCCATAAGGAAAACGGGATGAACGGAACTCCGTCGGTAAAGAGCGGTTTTGACAATGAGAAATATCTGGTGCTGCAATCAGAGAACATACGTGAGCGCATCTCAAAATTCGGCGGGAAACTGTATCTTGAACTGGGCGGAAAGATCTTCGACGATCTTCATGCTTCGCGCGTGCTTCCGGGTTTTGAACCCGACAGTAAGATAAAGATGCTCACCCAGCTGAAAGATAACGCGGAAATAGTGGCTGTCATAAACTCATGGGACATAGAAAAAAGCAAGGTCTGCGGAGACACCGGCGTAACTTATGATCTTGAAGTTCTGAGACTGATAGACGCATTCCGGGCGAGAGGTTTTCTGGCGAACAGCGTTGTCCTGACGCAATACGATTCGCAAAATGCGGCCGACAAGTTCCGCGACAGGCTTCTGTCACTCGGACTGAACGTTTACAGGCACCACCTGATCCCCGGGTATCCGTCGGATGTGCAGCAGATAGCCGGCGAAAACGGCTTCGGAAAGAACGAATACGTGAGAACGGAGAGATCGCTGGTAGTGATCACAAGCCCGGGAAGCGGGAGCGGAAAGATGGCCGCATGTTTATCGCAGCTTTACCACGACCACAAGAACGGAGTGGGATCGGGATACGCAAAATATGAAACGTTCCCTGTATGGGATCTTCCGCTCAAACATCCCGTGAACCTGGCGTACGAGGCGGCCACCGCCGACCTGAACGATGTGAACATGATCGATCCGTTCCATCTTGAAGCGTACGGAAAGACCGCGATAAACTACAACCGCGACATCGAGATATTCCCGGTCCTTAATGCAATAATGGAAAAGATCTCCGGGTCCTCGCCTTACAGGTCGCCGACGGATATGGGCGTGAACACGGCGGGAAGGTGCATAATAGACGGCGAGATCGTAAAATATGCGTCAAAACAGGAGATAATCCGAAGATATTACGCATCCAGATGTTCGGTCAAAGAAGGCCGCGGAAATAAAAGTTCGGTATTCAAACTGGAGATGCTGATGAAGCAAGCGGGCATAACACCGGAGAACCGGAATGTTGTTGCGCCGGTAATGAAGATGGCCGGCGAATCGAAAAGGCATGTGATCGGCATCGAACTGAGAGACGGCAGGATAATCACCGGAAAGGCGTCGCCTCTTATGTGCGCGTCCGCGGCCATGCTCCTGAACGCCCTGAAGATCCTGGGCAGGATAGACGATTCAATACCTCTCATCTCGCCTTCTGTCATAGGGCCGGTCAGAGAGATGAAGACGGAGTATTTCAGCAACGGATGCCAAAGACTGTACGCGGACGAGATACTCATCGCTCTTTCCGTTTCGGCGGCAACGTCTCCCGTTGCTGACGTTGCTTTCAGAAAACTCCCTGAACTCAGGGGATGCGAAGCGCATTCGTCGGTGATACTTCCGACAGCGGATGAATCCGTGTTCCGTAAACTGGGCGTGAACGTCACGTGCGAACCGCAGTATCAGACAAGCGACCTGTACCAAGGAACGGAAACATAAAAAAATATGCGGGGTCGCCCCGCAAGGTTTTCAATCGGTTTTTGAGTCCGGCTTCTTATTTCTCTCCTTGTAATAGGTGAATATCGCCAGGAATATGATGATGATCACCGGAAGGAGAGCGTCCCATACGTTCCCGAGTAAATAATACACGGCAATGAGACCGACAACACCGAAGAATCCGTACTTCTTGAATATCTTGCCTCCGCCTAAGATCAGGAGGAACAATATCATCACGAGCAGCATAATGGCCGTGATCAGCATGGACGGTGTGAACGGACCCATGTACGCATCTTCGAAGATCTCATTCACTATCGGTCCTACGAACCATGCGGTCAGCATAGGAACAATGACGACAAGCAGAACTGTAAAGAAAAGGCCGCCCAGAAAACTATGCAGCCGTCCGGGTTTATCTTCATTTTTCGCCATACGGGTTAATGGCAGACCGAATATTAATCCTTTTACGATAAGCTTGAGGAAACGTTAGAAGAGGTGCGGTTTCGCACACAGATCGTGCTCATCAAAGGATACACACCGTGTCCAGGACCGCCTTACTTCTGATGTGAAGGTCCCGTTCGTCCTTCGTAACGGGCAAGACCGCATCGACGAGACGAGGATGCATGAAGCACGAAGAGAGGCATTGGCGAACGCGTTGCTACATTCCGATTACAACGGAAGACGCGGTCTCGTCATTGAGAAGAAAAGGAATGAGATAGTCATATCCAATCCGGGCGCGTTGAGGATATCGAAAGAAGAGGCATTGAACGGCGGCGTATCGGATCCCAGGAACAGCGTACTGTTCTCAATGTTCGCGCTCGTAGGCATTGGCGAACGCGCAGGCAGCGGTATGACGAAGATAGAAGTGGCATGGAAGGAGGAGAATCTGCCTTCGCTGACACTCTCGGAACAATTCAATCCCGACCGGACGATACTCACATTGCCGCTTACGCAGAATGCCAGTGTAAATGACGGTGTAAATGACGGTGTAAAATTAACCAAGACAGAGGTTAAGATACTCGAACTCTTAAAAAACAACGGGCAACTGACCGCTCTCGATCTTTCGAACAAGATAGGCGTTTACATACGGACGGTCGAACGCGGACTGAAGAAACTCAAAGACAGAGGCCTGGTTGAACGCATTGGCTCCGATAAAATGGGCGAGTGGAAGGTACTGAGATAGTCGTACCGGAAGTTTACTTAGCTCACGGAATCTGATGATATATGTGATGATTTAACCATTGTTAAAATTGTGCAGGTAATGTTGTAGTTAATGACTCTTGTTATTTCTATAAGAAAAACCCAACAGTTCCCTGATGTTCCAAACATGATCGGTAATGCCTATCTTCATTGCCGGAGAGACGTGTTTATACACTCCG
>WQZU01000025.1 GCA_009780575.1 Candidatus Methanomicula labiotermitis | reverse complement strand
AGGACGGAGGTATCAAATGCCAAAATACAAGGACGTAATTGACCTGTATGACGACCGCGGCAAACGTATCGCAAAAGACGTTCCGCTGGAAGCCATCAGTCCGTTGCGCAACGGCGCGATCAAGAGACTCGCCTCTATGACCAAGAGAACAGTAGCTGTCAACCTCGCCGGTATCGAGAGTGCTCTCAAGACCGGTAAGATGGGCGGCGACGGCTGTTTCATAAAAGGTAAAGAGATCGACATCCCGCTGGTCGCAAATGCTAGCAAGATTGCGAAAGCAGTAAAAGAAATGGTTCAGGTAACCGATGGTGACGGAACTGTCGTTGATATAAAATCGGACGGCAAGAATCTGGTCGTTGTTGTGCCCGAGGAGAGACTGACCGCCGGTGTTGAATATACGACCGGTTTCACGGCAACCGCCGCGGCTGTAACAGAAGCGATCATCGATGAGTTCAAAGTTCCGATGTACAAGGCCAACATGGTTAAAGGCGCTGTATGGGGCAGATACCCGCAGACGATGACGTTCCTCGGAGCGAACGTAAGATCCATTCTCGAGGTTCCGCAGAACAACGAGGGTGCGGGTTTCGCGCTCAGGAACATCATGTCCAACCACGTCGTCGCGCTTGTAAACAGGAACGCGATGCAGGGTGTTGCACTGTCCGCATTGTTCGAACAGCTGGGCTCATTCGAGATGGGTGACGCCATAGGTCCGTTCGAGAGAGGCCATCTCCTCGCGCTTGCATACGAGGGTCTGAACGCGAACAACATGTTATACAGTATCGTAAAGAAGAACGGTAAGACCGGTACGGTCGGTACGGTCATCGAGTCCCTTATGGAAAGGGCCATTGATGACGGCGTCATCCGCGTGAAGGAGACGCTGCCCTCAGGTTACAAGGTCTACACAACGGACGACCTCCCGATGTGGAACGCATATGCGTCGGTCGGAATGGTCGCAGCAGTCATGGTCAACGTGGGTGCGGCAAGAGCGGCTCAGGGTGTTCCTGCAACGATCTTGTACTACAACGATATATTGGAGCACGAGACCGGTCTCCCGTCCGCAGATTACGGAAGGGCGATGGGTGTGTGCGTAGGTATGTCATTCTTCTCTCACTCCATATACGGAGGAGGAGGACCCGGTCTGTTCCATGGAAACCACGTCGTTACCAAACACGCGAAGGGTGTGCTCATACCCGCAGTCACGGCAGCAAACTGTCTTGACGGCGGAACGCAGACATTCTCCGCAGAGGCAACGTCTGGTCTGTTCAAAGAAGTTTTCGGAGACCTTGAAGTGTTCAAAACACCCATACAGGTCGTTGGCGCGGAGGCCAAGAAAATCGCAAAGAAGGTATGATTCTTATGACGAGTGCCCGAATGATGAAGACAACATATGCCGGAACACCGCTTCCTGAAGTGAAGATATTCACCGACCGCTTTCTGAGCGCGGAAACAACGGAGAAGGTGCTCAACGCATTGATCGAAGTGAAGCACATAAGACAGATCAACATATGCGGCGAAACACTGCCGCTTACCGTGAAGAGCGGTCCGCACACGGGGATACCCGTTAATCATCCTGAACGCAAGATGATAAAGTTCGGCAACACGGAGATCGAGCTGACAAAACTGGTCGGTGAGTTCTTCATCGAGCTCAATGCGGATTGCGACGTTGATGCTGCTGTCGAAGAGATACGCAAAGCGTGCGACAAAACGGTCAACATCGGCTATTCGTTGGAGATCGGAAGGTACTCGAAGTACAGACCTACCTTAACAGACACATTGAGGTGCTAATAATGGCTTACAAAAGACAATTCTATCCCGGGACATCAGTGCCTGCTGCCAACAGGCGCAGATATCTGGACCCGAAACAGAACTTAAAGAAACTGCGCGATGTCGCAATGGATGACGTCGTCAGGATAATGGGACACAGGAATCCCGGAGAGGATTACAAATCCATCCATCCTCCGATCGAGGAAGGGAAGGAGCCCGTATGTCCCATAAGAGAGATAGTTGTGCCGATAGAGGGTGCAAAGAAAGGAGACAGAGTAAGATACATTCAGTTTACCGACTCCGTTTACTTTGCTCCGATATCCCCGTACCAGAGGGCATGGATGTACCTGTCCAGGTTCAGGGGACTCGACACAGGTACCCTCTCGGGCAGACAGATCATTGAAATGAGGGAGAGAGACCTTGAAAAATTGTCAAAGTTCCTCATAGACAGCGAAACGTTCGACCCTGCACTCACGGGTATCAGAGGAGCGACCGTCCACGGTCACGCATGCCGTCTCGATGAGAACGGCCTGATGTTCGATGCATGGCAGAGGTACGTCTGGGATGCGAAGAAGAAAGAGGTCGTTTATGTAAAGGACCAGGTCGCACTGCCCTTGGACAGGAGGATATCCGTCGGCAAACCCGCGCCGATGGCCGACCTTCTGAAGAGGACAACGATCTTCAGCGCATACACAGGCGGCGTTGACATGAGGGAAGACAAAGAAGTGACCGAATACGGGATCAGGATACACAAACTGAGAACGCTTGCAGGTTACCAGCCCTTCAACGTAAAGGGGGTATAAGATGGCAGATAAAGAGAAATTATTCATGCAGGCCGTGAAAAAGAAGTTCAAAGAGGATCCCACGGACCTTCACACGAAATTCTACTGCTACGGCGGCTGGAAACAGTCCAAACGTAAGATGGAGTTCGTTGAAACGTCAAAGAAGATCGCCAAGGACCGCGGAATGCCCATGATGAACCAGGACATAGGAGTTCCGCTGGGTCAGAGGTCATGGATGCCTTACCAGCTCTCCCACACGGACATATTCGTGGAACCGGATGACCTTCACTGCATCAACAACCCTGCTATCCAGCAGGCATGGGATGACATAAGGAGGACCGTGCTCGTCGGTCTCGACTCACCGCACCAGACCATCGAAAGAAGGCTCGGTAAGGAAGTCACGCCGGAAACGATCAACGCGTATCTTGAGACGGTCAACCACACCATCCCCGGAGGAGCGGTCGTTCAGGAGCACATGGCGGAATGTAATCCGGCATTGGTCTACGATTCGTACATCAAAGTGTTCAGCGGCGATGATGAACTGATAGACGAGATCGACAAGAGATTCGTCATCGACATCAACAAGCTGTTCAGCAAGGACCACGCAGACCAGTTGAAGAAGGCAATAGGCAAAACGCTGACGCAGGCTGTCCGCGTTCCGACAATGGTCGGAAGGCTCATGGACGGTGCAACCGTTTCAAGACATGCGGCCATGCAGATATCAATGGCCTTCATATCATCGTACAAGCTCGCGGCAGGCGAAGCGGCTATCGCTGATTTCGCGTACTCGGCAAAGCACCAGTCGATGGATATGGGTACAATGATGCCCGCAAGGCGTGCGAGAGGCCCCAACGAACCGGGAGGAATACCGTTCGGTTACATGGCGGACATCGCTCAGTCGGACCGTGTGAAACCCGACGACCCGGGACGCGGCGCTCTGGAAGCGGTCGCACTGGGCGCGATAATATTCGATCAGATATACCTGGGCGGATACATGTCAGGCGGTGTGGGATTCACGCAGTATGCGTCTGCGGCTTACACGGACAACATCCTTGAGGACTATGTGTACTACGCCATAGACACAATAAAGGACAAGTACGGCGGATTCTGCAAACTCGACCCGAAGGATTTCGACAAGCTCCTGCAGCTCGGCGATGATGTGAACGCATATGCGCTGGGAATGTACGAGAAGTACCCCTCGGTAATGGAATCACACTTCGGCGGTTCGCAGAGAGCGACGGTTGCCGCGGCAACGACCGGTATCGCCGGCGCCATGGCAACAGGTATCGCTGACTGCGGTGTCAACCTTTGGTATCTGTCGATGCTGCAGCACAAAGAGAGAGCCGGAAGACTCGGATTCTACGGATATGATCTGCAGGATCAGTGCGGTTCCGCGAACTCGCTTGCGTACAGGTCCGATGAAGGTCTGCCGATGGAACTCAGAGGTCCGAACTACCCGAACTATGCAATGAACGTAGGTCACCTGTCCGGTTACACCGGAATACCGAAGGCGGCCCACGCCGCACGCGGCGATGCGTTCACGCTCAACCCGTTCATCCGTGTGGCATTCGCGGACCCGAGCCTTGTGTTCGACTTCGCCAACGTCACGAAGGAGATCGGAAGAGGCGGACTCAGGGAGTTCAAGCCGGCCGGCGAGAGAACAGCCGTCATAAAAGTGTGATCTTCGTGAAAACAGGGGATATCTGCAAGTATCTTCCGACGTCGACGGTCGGCAAGGTAACGGACATCAGGGAAAAGGACGGTAAGGTGTGGGCACTGCTCGACTTTACCAACCTGTACTATGACGTATCGTTCCTGACTGCGGCGGATGCGAGTGAATACAAGCAGGTGTCTTACAAAGAACGTGAAAGAGACCGCGACCTTAAGTTACGGTCCTCCGAACAGTTTGCGAAGACCGCAGAGGAAGTGAACATCGATTCGTTCATGCCCTCAGGCGGCGGATAAACCCTTTAACTTCATTTTCCCGCACGGCAACGTGCGGTATATTTCAAATAAATCATCAGAAACCGTTTTACGTTATCCCGCCGATGCCATCGCATGGCGATCAGGTTAGAGGTTCTGAGAGGTATAACAATGATATCGTCCGATGCGTACGAGATCGGCGAGGTCACGGATGTGCGTTACGATCCGTTCGAGTGGAGAGCGATCGGTCTTAAAGTGAATGTGAAAAGATCATCCGTGAAATTGGCCGCAGGGCATAGTAAAACCAACGTCCTGATCCTGCCGAGGACCTTTGTCATGAATGACGTTATCCTTTTGGAAGAGGCGATCGATGAGATAAAGGATCTTACTGCGCCGGACAACAGCAACATGGCATCACTATCGTCAATGATAAACGCAAAAGTGGTAACTAAGGACAACGCACTCGTCGGTACGATAATAACGGTGATGCTGGACCCGAATGATTGGAAAGTTCTGTCAATAATCGTCCGATTGGATAAGACGGCCATAGAATCGATGAAAATGAAGAAAGGACTTTTTTCAAAGATAAATGCGGACATATCCACGGATCTTATACTATCCTCAACGGAAATGGTCCATTTGGACGAGACCATGGACGGCGTAAGGGAAAAGATGACAATAGTAGACTGATCATTTCGTATCAAACGCCACCAGGATCGTTGCGAGCTTCGGATCGTCTTCAAGTCCGTAATGTTTCTTGATCATCACATCGGATGTTGGTGCGGGGCTGCACGATATGACGTCGAAGCATCCGTTGCTTTCATTCAGCTCCACGAAAGGTATAGGGGGCATCACAAACGTTTCGCCGCCTTTGGCGGCAACGGTCGGGAAGACAACGAACGCGTCACCCATCCATATAAGGTCTTCTCTGCCTTCGTAAAGATGCATGGTATGCGGAAATACCTCTTCTCCCATGATATGCCCGTCATCGGATCTGAGGATGACGGTCGGTTCCGGCGGAGGTCTGAACGTTTTGTTTTTCACTATGCAGATGACATTCTCACGCTTCAAAGCTTCATTGAACCCTTCGTTCAGGATACTGATGTTCATACTGCCCTTCACTTTACTCTCTTCTTCTCTCAATTCGTTCAAAATGACATCGTCCAGATAGAATGCTTTGATCACTCCTGTGAGATCTTTAATGATATTGAGCGGCAAGTCATCGTTCATAGATATCCAAAAGACAATAAGAATATAAAAATGGTTTCAGTCCCGTTCAGTGAGACGTCATTCGAATTTTATTATGACGTCCTTTTTCAATCCGAGACCGCATACGACCTCACACGCTTTCACCAGGGCGCAGGGTATCGGGCATGCGGGGTGCGGAAGGATCTTACCGCATTCCGCCATCAGGACGTTGCCTGATATCTGCGACATGACTGCATCCATCCCGTCCACCTCTCCGAGGGCCGCGATAAGTTCCTTCACCGACGGACAATCCGTCTCAGCCGTAAAGGTAACGGACATGCCGTCCTCGGATTGTGCGCTTAGTTTTGTTGTGAATCTGCATGCTCCCGCATCAACCGTCATTTTCATCTCACTCAATGTCCTCACTCCTCCTTATCAGATTATCTGCGCCGGCCATTGCCCTTATGTCAACCACGCCGACAGCGGCGACGACCTCGCCGTCAACTTCTAAAGGTGCGACTATCACTCTTATACCTTTGTACGGGCCCGACGTGGCAACACGGCGTATCGTCGTTCCGAATTCCATTGCTTCCTCCAGCACCTCGCCGGTGTAGGTGTTGTCGATGACCGCGCCGTTCTCTATCCTTATGCCTAGATTGTCCCTGCTTCTTGCGCATACGGGCAGCCGGCCGACAAGGTCATGTATCGTAAAGGCAAGGGAAATCAGCTCTTTGTTGGAGTTCCTTTGGAACGGAACATCGATCGTAGGCTTGTTCAGTCTTATGCCTCCCAGCAGTCTTATGGCGGCTGTCACGGCACCCTTCTCCGCCGTTTCGGCGTCATCCGCAGTTCCTATTATGATGACATCACCGTTGCCCACTCTGAATTCTTTCTTCAGAACACTTTCAACATGAGACGACACGGGATACTCGGAACCGGGGAACATAAGTTTGCTGCCAACGCATACCAGCGTGGTCGCGCCGGTGGCGCCGGACATTATGGCGGCGTCACGCTCTTCGCATCCGTATGTTATCTTCCTGGACACGCCTCTTATCTTGACTCCGTAATTTACCGCACCTATGGTAAGGTCGCTGACGTTAACGGGGCCAACATCCATCTTTATCAGTTCCCTGATCTTTTTTCCCTTATCGGTAAGGACGGCACCGCTCTTTGTAACGGTGATGTATCCTTCATCGCAGAGCATGTCCAATATAGTTCTTGTGCTTCCTTCTCCTATATTTAATAGAGAAGACAGTGTTTTTCTGCCGATAGGTTTCGTTTCACTCATTATCATCACCGCTTTCCATATATGGTAGTCGGTGAATTTCGGAGTCGGTCCTCCTGAGGCAACGGTCTGTGGCCTGATCATAACGCCACATAGACCATTCACATAATTAAATATAATGCGGGTTGTAACAACGCAGAATAGAAAACAATTTTTATAGACCGTTACCAGTAGTTGTTTTATAATCTCAGGCCATTTACGTTGGCATGGCACGCGAAACGGTCGACCTGATGATAATCGACAAAGTATCTAAACAGTTCGATGGTCGCACGGTCCTCAGCAACGTAAGCGCAAAATTGGCAACAGGTTCATCGCTTGGACTGATAGGCAAGAGCGCCGCAGGAAAAAGCGTTCTTATAAATATGCTGCGCGGGAACGCTGAATACAAACCGGATAAGGGAAAAGTGATCTACAGAGTGAATCACTGCACGAAATGCGGATCCGTCGACCTTCCGTATGAAGGCGTTCCGTGCTCCCGATGCGGTTCCGCGGCGGTAACGAAAGACGTGGATTACTGGGCGCTTCCGGAGAGGGACAAACTGCGGGAGGAGATCAGAGGACGCATCGCGATAATGATGCAGAGGACATTTGCATTGTTCGGAGACAAGACGGTCATGGAGAACATCGCCGAGGCGCTGCCCCACGGGCTCAGCGAACGCGAGAGGACCGACAGGATAGTCGAACTCCTGGAATTCGTCAATCTTACGCACAGGACAACGCATATCGCGAGAGACCTGTCGGGAGGCGAGAAGCAAAGGACCGTGCTCGCAAGACAGCTGGCAAAGGATCCGCTGTTCTTCCTTGCCGACGAACCGACGGGAACACTCGACCCGAGGACGGCGAACATGGTCCATGATTCGCTATCAAAACTCATTGGATCGAAGAAGATATGCATGGTGTTCGCGTCGCATTGGCCCGAAGCGGTGGACAGGATGGCGGACGACGCCATCTGGCTGGACGAGGGGAACGTGGTAATGCACGATGTTCCGGAAAAGGTCACGGCTAAGTTCATGGAGGAATATCACTTCGAGAGGACCGAAACATCGGAACTCGGAGATCCGATAATCATGGCGAACAACGCAAAAAAATATTTCTTCTCGGTGATACGCGGCGTGGTCAAAGCAGTGGATGACGTAACATTCGACATAAAGGAAAGAGAGGTTTTCGCCCTCGTCGGAACATCAGGCGCAGGAAAGACAACAACATCGCGGATGATAGCAGGCATGTCCCCGTGCACGGGCGGCTCCGTTAAGATAAAGGTCGGCGACGACATCGTGGACATGTCGGAAGCGGGGCCGGAGGGCAAAGGAAGAGCAACGCCGTACATAGGATTCCTGCATCAGGAATACTCGCTGTATCCGTTTGACACGATACTTCAGAATCTTACCACATGCATAGGAATGAAGATGCCCGCCGAGCTGGCCAAAGTAAAAGCGATACAGACGCTGATGGGTGTCGGATTCGCGGATGACGCGATAGATAAAGTTCTTTATTCATATCCGGACACGCTGAGCGTCGGAGAGTGCCAGAGGATCGCTTTTGCGCAAGTTCTCATACAAGAACCAAGGATAGTGATACTGGACGAACCGACCGGGACAATGGATCCGATAACGAAGGTCACCGTTGCAAAGTCGGTGCTCCGTGCAAGGGAGGAGTTCGGCGGAACATTTGTGATAGTAAGCCATGACATGGACTTCATACTGAACTGCTGCGACCGTGCGGCGCTCATGAGGAACGGCAAGATCGTCATGATCGGAAAGCCCGCGGACATCGTGAAAGAACTGACAAAAGAAGAACTGACCGAGTGTGGGATCAATTGAAACAAAGAATCGGAAGGCGTCTGAGCTTCGTTGAATGCAGAGAATCCATGGGATTAGGCTCCGGAGGATCGCTGGCGCAGAGGGCGACGATATCCGAGAGCGGCAGAGACGTGATCGTAATAGCAATGGGTCCGGGGCGAAGACATATAACGAAACCGGTGTGCGAGATAACGTTCGCACTCAGGGAAGAGGGGATCGACGCAAGCGTCCTTGTCGTGAATGCGGGGCACGGAGTGCCCGCGGACGCCGTGGATGTGACCACGGGATCATACTTCGGTCTGGATCCGATAGAGGTTCAGCGCATACAGCAGTTCAAGATAGCCTTGATACATCTGGGTAATGTCAGATCGCACATAATATACAAGGCCCGTCTCATATTGAGGAACGTCGACATACCGGCGATGATAGTGTCACAGTGCCCCGTGGATTTCGAGGACTTCGCGGACATCGGAGTAAAGACGAGAGTGGTCATGCCGAAGGACGAGGACATAGGAGTGAAAGGAGAGATAAGAGAGATCACGACCGGCGTTGTCAGAGGCGTCACGTGTCCTCAGAACAAACTCGACGAGATAGTTTCGAAAGTACAGTCAATGCTCCCCAAGAAAGGAGGATCCGATAGAGGAGATGGCAATGAAGGTCACGGTCAACGGCATTGAGAAGATATTGGATCCGAACGCGGAACTCAAGGATGCGGTCATCGGAGAGATATACGAAAAAGGTTCGCTGGTGTCCGTCCATCTTTCCGCCGGGAGGATAAAGGAAGAGACCAGCGATCTTGAACTGGTAACGTCAAAAGGATCAATGATAATGCATCTCGACGACAGCGATGATTCCGTGACGTGGAAGAGCGTGATGAAGAACATAGAAGGAATAAGGGCGAGATGGGTCACGAAGGACATAATCGCATTCGGTTCATTCAAAACAGACATAAAACAAAACCGCGAGGCAAGGATGTACAGGCATCATGACTGTTTCTTCTCTTTAGGAGGTTCCGATAACGACACGACGTACATGATGATCGCAACGGACGACCACAAACGGTCTTACGGCGCAGGCGCCGGAAGGATCGGCAGGATAACATCCGGACGCCACGTATTATCGATGCTCAGGGAAGGAGACGAGATAATATCGGTGAGACCGGTAATATCCGAGAAAAGCTTTGAGAACGTTGTTGTAACAACGGATATGAAATACAAGCTTGAGGAAGGGATGGCCGTGGAGACGTACGCGGATATAACGATGAACAAAAATTCCCCGATGAGCTGCGAACATGTGCTCGTCACCGTCGGCAAAGGATATATCACGATATCGGACAGCACCGGGAGCTATGCCGCCTGCTCCGACATCACGGATGTTGAGATCAGCAGTGAGGACATATCGGTAAGATCGGAAGGATCCGTGACGGTAAGGACGGAAGGCGCCGGAACGGGAAGGATATTCTTCTACAAGGAAAGAAGACAAATGCTTCAGTCCCACAACAACGCCGGCACCGTGAGGCAGGGAAGAAGCATACTGAGCCTTGCCAAAGAGAACGATAAGATAACCGTAAGAACGGATCAGCCGCGTGTTCTGTCCGTCGGTATGACCCAGTCGGAAGGAAAAAGATTTTTGGAGTCGTTCGGCATAAAACAGATACGCACCGGCGACACATCGGACGACGCGATAATCGTTGAACAGGAACCGGAGTGGACCATGCACGCCGTAAGCGAAGGCGAAGCGGAAACATTCGGCGCACCCCGTGACAAGATATTCAGCATCTCGCTGGACAGGAAGAACGAACCGGAAAGCGTTCATTATTTTGAAAAGGTGACGGGACTGAGCCACAAACCGATAGGCACAATGAAGGTGCATTTTGCATTCAAAGGCATGCCGATGGTGACCTTCGACGGCGACGAGGAACGCGGTAAATCGCTGTATCCGGGAAACGAATTCAAAAAATGCAAAAAAGGCGATATCGGGATAACCAATCAGTCGAGACCGAACTGCGGACTGATAGGCGTACGATTGGAAGACAGCAAAGAATTCGGACCGACGGGAGAGGAACGCTACGGAACGAACATGATCGGAACATTCAAAGGCGACCTGAATAAATTGGCGGACGGCCTGAAGGAAGGGAGCATAGTATACGTAAAGGAGGAAAGACAATGAGCGCTGAACGCGAGACGAGGCTGATAGTGATATCGCCGGCATCCGAGATCACGCCCGATCAGGTGTCAAGGGCGATACACGCCATGGGAAAGAACGTAACGGTGAAGGAATCGTGTTACGGTGCCGTTGTGGAAGGACAGAGGGACATTGTCCGGCAGGTGGTCTCTGAAATAAAAAGTATGGACCCGAACGGGGTCTTCTCGAAAGTGCGCGCATATCCCGCCGGCGATCCGAGAAGGTGCCGCGCACATCACGGCACAAGGCCGGGGTTCGCACAGCTGGAACAGGAATGGAACGACCTTTGGAAGATACAGTACGGCCTCGACCGCGCAGACAGAGGAGAGAAAGCGAGAAAAAGGAAAACACCCGGAAAACTGCCGGTCGGGGAATTCAAAAAGATATGTGAGGTAAAACGATGAAGATTTTCATAGATCCGCCGAACAGCCTTATACTGTTCGATCTAGTGGAAAGGTCAGGCCATGAGCCGCTGAGCACAATGGCGGCGATACAGGAGAAGATAGACAGGACGGAGATAGACATGCCTCCGATGAACCTGTCGCTTGAGGATGTGATGCTCGGACTGAAATACGCGGGGATCGAAGTACCGTCCGGCGTAAGAGGAAGACTGGCGGTATGGGGTCCGATGATAGAAGCCGCGGAGGCGGCGGTGATAATGGAAGACTGCCCGTACAGTTTCGGATGCGTCGGATGCCACCGCGCGAATCTGATGGTCAGGTATATGATAAAAAGAAAGAATATCCCGGTGCTGAACGTGAACTATCCGAACAACGAGGATGAGGCCACGGACCTGGTTGTGGAGATAAGAGAATTCCTGGAGGGTCTGAAATGATCAAGATAGCACAGCTCTCATGCGGTACGGAGTACAGCAGCGTGCAGTACGAGATAGATAAGGCGGCAAGAAGCGTCGGCGCATCGATGACCTATCCGGATGTTTCCGCGTCGGACATAGACGCGGCAGTGGAAAGGTTCGGATTCAAACCGCAATCGCCGCAGCTGAAGCTGATGATCGCGCGCGCGGTGCAGCTGGCAGACCGTAAATATGATGCGGATGCGGTGTTCATTGCAACATGTTTCAGGTGCGCGGAAGGAGCGCTTGTAAGAAACGAGCTGAGGCGTTTCATCCAGGACAACACGAAACTTCCGGTCGTCACGTATTCGTTCACGGAACGGCTGAAGGCGGCTCAGCTACTGACGAGGATGGAAGCGCTCGTGACGGTCGTTACACGAAAAGAACTGCTTGCCAGGGAAAGACAAACGGGGGTCACGGTCGGCCTGGATTCCGGATCGAGCACAACGAAGGCCGTCGTGATGATAGACAACGTGATAGCAGGCAAAGACTGGACTCCGTCCGGAGATGTCATCAGGTCCGCGGAGACCGTTCTTGAGAATGCGCTGAAAGAGGCCGGCGTATTGATGAAAGACGTTGAAGCAATAGGAACGACCGGATACGGACGTTACAGGCTGGGGAAGCATTACAACGCAAAACTTGTTCAGGAAGAACTGACGGTAAACTCGAAAGGCGCCGTTTGGCTGGCGAACAAGCAAAGAGGCGAAGCGACCATACTGGACATCGGAGGCATGGACAATAAAGCGATAACGGTACGCGACGGCGTTCCCGACAATTTCACAATGGGAGGCATATGCGCGGGCGCGTCCGGACGTTTCCTGGAAATGGTATCGAAGCGGCTTAAGATCGAAGTAACCGAATTGGGATCGCTTGCCGATAAGGGAGACTGGCGTAATGCGAAGATGAACTCATATTGCTCGGTGTTCGGGATCCAGGACCTGGTGACAACGCTTGGCGACGGAAAGACGTTCGAGGATGTTGCGGCCGCAGCCTGTCATTCCGTTGCGGAACAGGTGTACGAGCAACAGCTTCAGGAGATCGATGTACGCCATCCGATAATACAGGTGGGAGGAACATCGCTCATATCCGGACTGGTGAAGGCCGTAGGCGAAGTATTGGGATCGAAACCGATCGTTCCGGAGAATTCGCAGTACATCGGAGCGGTAGGAGGAGCGATACTGTCATCCGGGTTCCTGGAGGGATGATGATGGAAGTGAACGTGACCGGCCCGGAGGAGTACGGCAACAAAGCTTACAGGACGCTGTTCGAGAACGTGATGAACGAGCTCGGGAGTTCGGTGTCCATAGAAAAAGCAGAGCTGTACATGGACCCGGTCACGCCGCTGTTCATTCTCTCGGTGGTGATGAGGAGCAGACCCGAAAGCAAAAAGATATCGGATACGGCAAGCATAAGGACGGAAGGGAATGATGTTCACATCACAATATCGGATGAAAATTATGCGCATGAGATATTTTCCGCACTCGAGAGGATATACGGAAGGAACAGCGTGGATCAGCAGACAAGGTTCGACCTGAAGATCGAGAACGGGGATGACGATCTTATCGCAAACACGGAGATAGCATCTGAAGAGGATGCCAAGAAAGAGATGATCGGAGCGATGTGGAGAGTACTGCCGGAAGGCATCAAGGCAAGGCACAACATCTCCGAAGGAAGGATCATAACGATCGCCGCGACGGAGGAAATAGTAACGGATCACATAAAAAGTGAAGCGATGCGCATACATAACGGAACGAAAGGTGATGCGGATGTATGAGGTGATGATGTACGACGGCGGGATATACAGATCCAACGAACTGCTGGAGATGATAGAGGACGTCGGCGGCGTGGTCATCCAGAAAACGAGAAGCGCACAGATGTTCACGGTCACGATGTCCATCCCGGGGGAAGACAAAGATGCCATGGAGAAAATGTGCAGATCCATAGGAGGGACGGTCCGCTCCGTTCCGCTGGCGGGAACGGAGATAGCGATAATAGGTCCGACGCTCGGAAGGCATCATATGCCGCATCCGGTCTGCGACATAGCGGAAATACTGCGGCAGTCCGGAGCCATAACGGTGGTCATGGGATTAGCGAGAGGAAGAGGAAAGGCAACGTCCCAGATATCCGTACAGGAGATGGACATAATCAACGAATATGACGCGGCCGTGTTCGTGCTCGGAAATTTTAAAACCTGCGTTGAAGCAAAGAAACATCTGTTCGAAAAGATACGCGTTCCGGTGATACTGGTGTCCGGTCCGATGCCCGACGGTCTGGAGGAATGCTGCGAAGCGATCGTTCCCGGAGTCGGAAGAAGGTCGGAGAGAATGAGGTCGCCGGAAGACAGGAAGAAACTGGAGGAGATATCCGATAAGGTGGATGAAGTGATCCGGGCCAGAAAGAAAATGATCGAGGAGGACCCGCTGTTCGTACATCCTGCGGAAATAAAACAGCTTCTCGAGGAATACGAACCGATAAAAGAGTGTCTGAGACCGGCGCCGATGGTCCTTCATCTGGACGGCCTCAGGCTGAAGATATCCATGAAGGACAACATAAAAGCAATATCGGACATGAGCGTCTACGGAAGAAGATTGGGAGACATAGCGGAGATATCGGAATCAAGGATAAACGACAGCAGCATGATCGTCCGCATAATGACGCGCTCGGAGATAAATGATCGTGATGCGGATGCATAAAGGCTCGTACCTTCTGTTCATGACATTCCGGAATTCCATGACATCGGACATCGGCTCATTGGGAAAATCGGAGATAGGTCCAGGAGAATACTGTTACGTAGGCAGCGCGATGAACGGCTTCGCAGGCAGAATAAACAGACACATGGCAGCCGAAAAAAAGGTCCGTTGGCATATCGACCGCCTGACCCTGATAGCGGACGGCATGGAAGCGTATGTATCGCCGAATGCGGAGGAATGCATGCTCGCGCATTCGGCGGAAAAATGCGGCGGTGTGCAGGCGATCAAAGGATTCGGATGCTCCGACTGCAGATGCAGGACGCACCTGTTCCTCATGGATACGGAGTCAAAACGAAAACTGCTCGATTCGTCGGGCGCTGCCCTTTTTCGGGTAAAGGATATGTAACAATTAAAATAACGCGTGCGCCTATCAAAAGCATTAATAATGGTGAACACGTTCCTAAGCCATCATAAATGGTCACGCTCTCAGAAGTGGAGGCAAGAAAACAATGAATAAGGACAACTTATCACGTGAGGTCACGCCGGAGATAATCACAAAGCTTGAAGAGGCAATCGGAAAGGAGAACGTCAGCACAAGCGAGATGGAAAGGATGCTTTACAGCCACGATCTCGCGCCGCTTCCGAAGGAAGCAGGACTCGCGTTCAACAATGTGCCCGACGTGGTAGTTAGACCGAAGAACACTGAAGACGTTTCGAAGATCGTCAAAATAGCATACAAATCCGGCGTTGCGGTAACGCCGAGGGGAGCATCGACCTGGGGTCTCGGCGGCTGTGTGCCGACGGCGGCCGGAATAGTGGTGGATTTTTCAAGTAAACTGAATGATATCTTCGAGATCGATGAAGTGAATATGTGCGTGAAGGTCGGAGCCGGATGCACATGGAAGAAAGTGTATGATGCATGCGCGAAGAAAGGGTTGCTCGTTGGTTCATATCCGTCAAGCTTCCCGTCCGCAACGGTCGGCGGATGGATATCCACCGGCGGAATAGGTCCGGGAGGATACAAATTCGGAACGGCGAGAGAGAACATCCTCAATATGGAAGTTGTCACATCCGACGGAACGATCATTACTACCGGATACGATAAAGTTGCGAACAACATGTCCGGATACAATCTCAATCAGCTGTTCTCCGGCGCCGAGGGGACGCTCGGACTGATCTCAACGGTTACGCTCAGAGTACACCCGCTGGGAACAATAAAGCCGCTGGCGTATGATTTCGAGAATCTCAAGGAAATGGGAGGGCCCATAAGCGAGATAGTCAGGCACCCGAGTGTTAAACCATTGCATATAGCATGGTCCGATCATCTACACTTCGAACACCAGAGAAGAGCGGGACTGCACGCGCCCGACGTTAAGAACCTGTTTTTGGTAACGTTGCAGGGAGATCCGGAGTTCATCGCCCTTGAGGAAAAGGCGATAGACGAGATCGTTGAAAGATGCGGCGGCAAAAAGATCGACCCCGAAACGGCGGAGCACGAATGGAACGAGAGATGTTACGAATTCAGGGCGCGCAGGGTCGGCGTCGGATCGATACCGGCGGAAGTGGTCGTTCCGGTTACGAACTGGTCTGATTTCGCAGAAGAATGTTACGAAGGATTCGAGAGAATGAAAATGGATGCCGGCGGCGTTATCGGTATGATCGCCGACCGGAGCACGGCCATGTTCATGCCGTATTACTTCATGGACACTGAGGTGCCGACGGGAATGGTCGCGTTCGCGTACAACTATCACATGGGCGAGAGGGCGGCGAAATACGGAGGGCGATCATTGGGCCTCGGTATATTCTTCGCATCCAACCTGGACGCGGTGCACGATGAGAACTCGGTGGAATTCATGAGACAGCTGAAAGCATATGCGGACCCGAACGACATCATCAACCCGGGCCATCTTGTGTGCGGTAAGACAAGATTCGGAATAACGCTGAACGAACAGATCATGGGCATCGCAAGCAAGGTCATGCAGAGAGTGAAATGCATGCTTCCCGCGGACGCGGTCTTCGATGCAGGGTTGAAAAGATTCAGGTTCGACGAGATCGAGGAACACAAGGCCGAAACAAGAAAGATCTGATCTTACGGCGGCCTCGCGCCGCTTACATCATTTTCAAAAGACCGGCAACGGTGTCGATGACAGGTATACCGTTATCAATGGATCTCCACTCTTCTTCCGTGTTCATCGTCAGAACGCCGATGAAACCCGCGCCGGAGTCTCTGGCGCAGAAGAAATCGATCGCATCATCTCCCAGATAGAGTATGTCCTTCGGCTCAACATTCAGCGCGTTGGCAAGGTGCCTCATGGCGATCGGCGAAGGTTTAGATTCATCCTCATCGAAATCGTCCCTGCAGACAAGCGCATCAAGCATACCGATGATCCCGGAAACGGTAAGCGCTTTAACAGCATATCTTCTGCTTCCTCGCGTAAGCACACCGATCCTGTACCCTTTGTTTTTAAGATATGCGATCATCTCTTCGGCACCTTCATACGGCTTCGCGGTCATCACATTCTCCAATTCAATGGATCCCATCTTCCCGCTTACGTTTTTTTTCACAGCGTATATGTCACCGGATCTGCCGTCCTGCGTAAGGTATTCGGTTCCTTTCTTCATGTTGTATATCGATCCGCCGTTCATTTTAAGGACATTTTCCGGAACGCCGGCCTTTCTCATCTCGTCATAGACGACGAGCGACAGTTTTCGGTAATTAACGTTCGTATCCAGAAGGGTGCTGTCCATATCAAAACCGACGGCAAGATATTTTCTGTTCAATTCCACGATTTAAGAACAATCAACAACTAAATAAAAATTGGCTGAGCTAGGTGAGGGTAGTAGGCCCTCTTCTGTTTCAGGCGACATTCAACTATGCACCCTACCCGCCGGTCCACGGGCTGTCATACCGGCTGTATGGGCTTGCTCCGATGGGGAGTCGCCGTTTCACCGGATCCTCGGGAACGTCACTGTCAGCAGATCATCCTGTTGACCGAGTCCGTGTCGTTTCTGGGCCCTTGCCCGGACTCTCGCCCGGCCGGATTTCCCGGCCCATCTTGCCCGTTGGAGGAGGGACCTTCCTCAGCCAGGTCAAAGACCTTACCGTCGGTCGCCCTCCCTCTCCTAGCGATACGCTGAAAATCTACAGATATTTCATTTGTTGCATGCGAATGCGCCGTTCGCTTCAAGATATCGGCATTTTCTTTTCCGTAGCAGATGTTCAAGGCGTTCGAAAAGATCATAGTATACGGATATCGGCACAAAATCAGTATACAAATATTACTGAATATGTAATGTATATGCATAAATATGCGCATTGCCATACACGGCAAATGCGGTATCGGAAGATCAACAACGGCCTCGGAATTGAGCGATACGGAGTTTATGTTCATATCTGTCAGCGGACAGAACAAGATAGTTTTCGGTAAGGTGCGAACATCTCGAAAGCGCAAACATTTATCATAGGACATAAGCGGACAGAATTCCGGAAGAAGCAGCGTTTGACACATGTTTTACGAAAAATAATTGAATGAAGGGAGGAAACATATGACCAAAAAAGGAATAATGCTGATCGGCCACGGATCCAGGTACGGGTACAACAAGAAAGTGATGGAACTTCACGCGGACAGACTGAGGGCGATGGGATTCAAGAACGTCTACACAGGGTTCAACGAGATATCCCGTCCGCTCATAGAGGAAACGCTAATAGAGATGGCCGATGACGGTATAGATGAGATCACGGCGATTCCGTTCTTCATTGATTCAGATATGCATACGACAGATGTTCCTCCGAAACTGAGGCTGAAGAACGGCGAAAAGTATGCGGAAATAGATGTCAGCGGGAAAAGGATAATGATGCATCTCGGAACTCCGTTCGGAGAGGATCCGCTTCTTGCAAGGATACTGCACGAAAGGATAAAGGAAATGGACAGCGGAAATGGCAAGACGGGCGTCATGGTGATCGGCCACGGTTCAAAGCTGCCGTACAGCAAGGACGCAATAATCCTGAATGCCGAACGCCTGACCGAGATGGGGCATAACGTACATTACGCGTTCAATGAGTTCAACGACCCTAAGATCGAAGACGTTCTCGAAAGAATGGCAGAGAAAGGCATGGATGAGATCATAGTGCTTCCTTTGTTCATATCATCGGAAAACCATCGAAACGGCATTCCCGAGAAGATACGTCTGAAAGGAGGAGCATCGGAAGGAACATTCGAACACAAAGGGAAGAAGATAATCGTGAAGTATGCGTTACCGATAGGACGGGATCCGCGTATAACCGACCTACTGGCAGAAAGGGCGAACACTCCGGATATCCGGCACAGGTAGATTTCATCGCGCTACCGTGACTCCGGAGCCTATCACACTTATCCATCGTACGGCTGCGTATCAGAACTCTTAAAGGAGGAAACGGTTTCGCGGACGCTTAAAACACATAATCAGAGATTACACGATGGTTTCTCGTCCGTCAAAGCATAGAGATAATTAATAAATACAAAAACAATGAAGGTATCATGCCATCCAAATCTCAAAAAATACTCTCCATCGAGGAACTTAAAGAAGTGATAAGGCCGGTGGCTGAAAAGTACGGTGTCGAAAGGATATATTTATTCGGTTCAATCGCAAAAGGAACAAATACCGAAGAAAGTGACTATGATTTTTGTATAGAAAAAGGAAAAGTGAGAGACTATTTTGAATTTTCCGCATTCTACAACGCCATAGAAAAAGCTGTAGGAACTGAAGTAGACATAATAACCACAAAAACAAACAACACCGAGTTCTTGAACAAGATCAAAGAGGAATGGGTTTTGGTATATGGCGAATAAAGACATCACTCGATTAAAATCAGTTATCGACTATTGTCAAAAAATCGAAGAAAAAATAAATAAATACGGTAATGACATAGATGATTTCATAGATAATTCCGAGTATCGGGACCTATGTTCATTCTATGTATTACAGATAGGGGAACAAACAAAAAAACTTATCTCAGGAGATAACAAAAAATTATCCGGAGATAAACTGGAACAGGTAGTGTTGTAGTTAATGACTCTTATTAAATACTTATAAACCTATTGCGATCTAGGTATCGCAGATGGGAGAAAGAGGGCCTAAACCAAAGTATCTGGACGTTTCATGTCCGAATGAAAGT
>WQZU01000024.1 GCA_009780575.1 Candidatus Methanomicula labiotermitis | reverse complement strand
TACAAACACGTGACACCGGCGATGGCGATCGGGCTGACGGACCATGTCTGGAGCATGCGTGAACTGATGTTATTTCCCCATAGACAAAATGTCAACTGAATTCGACAACGTGACCTCGAGGTCTGTTGAAAATTTCCACATCCTCGGATATGTGCCCGCGGACATCATCACTCTTGTCACTTTGACAGCCTTGCCTTGGAATGTCGCCATTATCTTCGGCGATGACATCATCATCGTCCCCAACGCTATCAGTTCGCCGCGCGCGGTCATCAGTGCAACGAGAGCGTTCTTCCTTATGTCCTCGTCAAGCATGTGTATCCCCCGGATATTGAGATCCGCGCCGTGACACACCGCGTCGACCGCGCTTGCCTTTACGATGATCTTTGGTAAAGGTTCAACGAGAACCTCCATAGGCATCACGATGCTCCGGATCCACTCTTCGCGTCCGTGCTGCTGCCAGAACACATACGAATCTTTCAGATCGAACATTGTCGCCGACTCGTTTTCGTTCATTGAACCTGACCGGGATCTTCTCAGCTCCGACATACTGGCGCCGCATCCCAGCGCTTCCCCGATGTCTGTGCATAACGTCCGTATATACGTTCCGGCGTCGCACAGAACTTTGAATAACACATCCCTTCCCGATATTTCGATTATGTCCAGCGCGGATATTGTCCTTATTCTGAGCTGTCTTTTCACGGCGGACCTCACCGGCGGGAACTGATATATCTTTCCGGTGAATTCGCTCATCACTTTTCTTATCCTTTTCTCATCGCGGTCGCGATGCAGTCTCATGAGGCATATGTATTCCTTATCCGACGACAGAACGAGATCGGTCAGCCTCATTGCCTTCCCGAGACATAACGGCAATACGCCGCTCACGTTCGGATCCAATGTTCCGCCGTGGCCCATTTTCTTCATTCCGAATATATCTTTTGCCCATGCGGTCACCTGGTGCGACGTCGGTCCGGCCGGTTTGTCCAATGCGATGACACCGGCTTCCAGGAGTTCGCCTATGCTTCTGTCGGACGGCCTTTTCCCCCACCTGTCGGACATTGCGTTCTCATCCTTCACAAGCATGTTGCCACCTTCAGCGATTCAATTATCTTTTCAACGACCCGGTCCGCATCCATTTCATCGGTGTTCACTATCAGATCGTAAATTTTCGTATCGTTTATGTCGATGCCATAGTACATCATGTATCTCTTAGCTTCCGACATCTCCCGTTCCGCTGTGATCCTCAGAGTCTCTTCTCTTGTTTCGCCCTCGCGCATCCCTATCCTTTCTATGCGGATCTCTGGGCTTGCTTCCAAATATACGCGAAATGCGGGGATCCCATGACGGGTGAGCATATATGCGGACAGTCTTGACTCGAGTATAACATTATCCTTCTCACGCGCCAATTGTAATATCCTGGAGTCGATCAGTTCATCGATCGAACGGTCTTTCTCTGCGATGTCGCCCAATTCTGACAGCGAGAGTCCGCGTTCGGATGCGATGTCCCTGAAAATCTTACCGAACACCACGGCGTCATAGGAAAGTCTTGCCGCCAATTTATTGCAGACGGTCGTTTTCCCGGAACCGGGCGGTCCGCTTATTGTTATCCTCATAGGATCTCTGCTTCCTTCCGGTCAAGTTCTTCAAGACGCTTCTTGAACATGAACCAGCGTACCGCTCTTCCGAGTATCTGCCCGAACGGTATGGAAATCAGCATGTAAACAAGTATCCATATGGGTAAGAACCACAATGTGTCTCTGAGAAACACCGTTTCGGCCCACGGTACCGCCATTGTGACCGGAACGTCAGGAAAACCCAGGAAAAAACTGATCCATGCGAATATCGGGATGATTATGAGCATCGTTATCGGAAGCGTTTTCATCATCTTCATGCTCGATTCCATTGTTTTGCTCATCATCGCTTTCTGCTGTTCCGTCAATTTTTTGATCTTGTACAGGTTGTTCTCGATCCTTGCTTTGCGTAACTCAGCGTTGAACGCGCTCATCTCCTTTTGATTCCTGGCCTGCGTGATCGTGTCCATCATGATCGTACGTATTACCGTGCTTATACCGATCATCAGTATTCCGGCAAGCATCAGTGTCGGTACCACATATTCGTGGTTGAAACCGATCAGCGGATCCAGAACGACATTGAGCGCCCTGCCGACCGGCTCCATGAACATCATCACACCCAATATGACCATGAGTGAGATCATCAGGAACATCATCTGCGAGGTCTGCGGTTTACCTTCTCTGCTCATGCCGGACATATCATCTTTCTCCGAAGAATCCTCTCATGACAGGATGCATCTCCATCATCTGTTCACGGCCCATGGCCTCATAGAATTGTATCAGTATACCTACGGTCAGCAGAACTCCCGTACCCGTTGCATTACCTGTCGTTCCTATCAGATCGGCTCCCGCCGCCACTGCACCGACTATCGCACCCGACAGTATTGTGACTATCGGAATGTAGCGTTCAAGCACACGCCTGAGAACGCGCGGGTCCCTTCGGAAACCGGGGATCTGCATGCCGCTCCTCTGTATCTGATTTGCAACGGATTCGGCACCCATGTTCGTAGTCGATATCCAGAACTTAGCGAACAGTATGGAACCCATCACCATGACCGTAAAGTATATCACCACACGCATCAGATGCTGTATAGAGCTCCGCCCGTCACCGTACGCACCCGGATCCAACATCGGAAGCAGCCAATCGGTCAGTCCCATTGGTGCTGACACATACCACGCAAATCCTCCGGCCGCATGCGTACCGAATTGTTCAGTATCGAAATAACCTATCAGATTATTATTACCTAATATAGGGATGCCCGTCAGCGCCGGATTCGTGTAGAATAGTAAGGCGAACATACTTATGTTCGCCAGCAGCGCCATCATAAGTATCACGGGGATGTTGCTCGCGTAGATCAGCTTTATCGGGTATCTGCCGCGTGCGCCTCTGGCGCTCCCGTGTGATAACGGTAACTCAATACGCGTCGATTCAAGATATGCGACTATCAGGAATATCACCAGAGTTCCCACTAGCGCTATCAGCGGATTGGGTCCGCCCAACAGCAGAAGTTCGTAGCCGCCGTTGACCATGTCCGCGGCGCCCATGTTGCTGAGTATGAATATTGTCTGGGGTATCGTTCCGGCGGGCATATTGGCCATCGTGGCTGCGCCGCCGTGCACCGTATTCCAATTTATCGTTCCCGTGAACAGGGCCTCCGACACTCCTGCGGCTATGAACAGCGATATTCCGCTGCCTATACCCCATTTGGACACCACCTCATCCATAAGGAAGATTATGTACGATCCTATGAACAGCTGCAGAACTATCAGGAACCGCGCCCCTCCCGAACCGAACGTGGACTCGAAGTTCGCCGACGGTACAAGATAACCGAACACCTGCGGCGCTCCCTCGACTATTATCATTATGATCACGAGCAGCTTGAGGAACGATTGATAACACGCCTTGTCATCGCGGTTCGTGAGATCTAATTTAATGATCTTCGCACCGACGAAAAGCTGCATTATAATAGACGCCGTGACTATCGGCGCTATTCCGAGATGAAGCAGAGAGCCTGATGCGCCGGCCATTATGGTCCTGTATTGCGCAAACAGATCCAACGTGTTCTCTTGATCTAGACCGTAGATGTACACATTGGTCATCACGAAATAGATTACCAGGATCACAACGACCCACATCATCTTCGTTCTGAAGTGGATGTGTCCCTCCGGTTTTGTGACGGCGGGTAACCTGTCGGCAATAGGTTTGAACCTATACAACAGGCTTTTGTCTTCATCCATTTGATTTTCTCCAGTTATTCAGTTACGGATCCGCCGGACGACTCTATCTTCGCGCGCGCCTGCGCCGATATCTGTGATACCGTCACATCCACCGCTATGTTTATGTTGCCCGTTCCCAACAGTTTGTCTATGCCTGCTCCCGTCAGATCCACCTTGTAGGATTTGTCGTCCTTGGTGGCAAATCCGAGACGGACGTAGTTGTCGAGTTGCTCCAACATATCTTTGATATTGATAACACTATTGGCCGACACGACGCTCTGCGGTCTCTTGAAACCGTGTCTTCCGAAGTGGTTTCGGTCATATTTTAACATACGTAATCTTTTATGCTTTCCGAGGCCGGCGTTGCCGTGACCTCCGATTATGCCCGCTCCCCTTCCGGATTTCTTTCCGCGTCCGTGTGTCCTCGATCCTCTCAATTTCTTGGTCCTGCTTGGCATCTTACCACCTACAGCATCCTTGCGATCAGGTCGTTGATCGCCTTCCCTCTGTATCCGAGTGCTCCGCCGTTGCGGTATGAGCGTTTGATCCCCTCATATCCTTTCGCGGGCGGGTGAAGGCGGAACACCGCCTTCGCACTTTCAACATCTTTCATCCTGTAGTCGCTGTTTATCATAGCTTTCGCCATGTCCGCGACCGTTGTGAACTCCGTATGGGCCTTCAGGTATTCATCAGTTATTGTTATGTCCCCTGCTAGCCTTCCGCGTATGCGGATCATCTCCGCAAGCGTCTCCTCGTCCACTTCGCCCCATGTGATGTAATCTTTCGCTTTCTGAAGCATTCCTTTCATCACATCGTTCTCGGGAATGACGACGCAGTGGTTCACCCTTGTGAGGTTCATCAGTTCCATCGTCATGCGGATGTCCTTATTGACATCCGGCTGACCGCGTACACGTATCACTGCGAACATGTTCATTCCTCCATTCTGTTAACGTCAGTCTCGGCAACGGTAAGACCTATTGATCCGGAGACGATGTTCAGTCTGTTCCTCTGTGCGTCCGTCACTCTTATGCGCGTTGTCTCTTTCAGCGCTTCGAACGTCGCCAGTGCGTAATTCACCTTTGTCTGGGTGCTGCCTCTCGCGAAGCCCCACGAGTCGCGTACGCCTGCAAGCGTCAGCAGGCTCTTTGCAACATCGCCTACGGCAAGCGAGATACCGCGCGGTGCCGGTTTCAGTGTCACCGAGACCGATCCGCAGTCTCCCCGTACCTCGAACGGTAACGAGTGCGGCTGTGCGCAGCCGCATTCCCATGAGCCGCAGCCCCTCTTTATCTCTATTATATTGATCTTGGCGTTGTCTATCGCCTTTCTGATGGTCGGGCCCACTTCCTTTCCTTTGGCCCTTCCGACGCCGACAAAGCCGTCTCCGTTGCCTACCACGCATGTGACAGCAAATCTTACCCTCCTTCCGGAGTCGGTCATCCTCTGCACCATGTTCAGGTCTATGACCTCATCCTTCAGGTCGGGCAGGAGTATGTCCACGATCTCCGCCTCACGCAACGGCAATTTCGTTGCCAATGCGCCGCTCATCGTTGTGACCTCGCCGCTGCGGACCATCTGCCCCAGTCTTGTCTTAGGGATCCAATCCATCTTATTCAGCCTCCTTCACTTTCTTCTTTGCGGCCGGTTTTTTGGTTGCCGTGCCGTCTGCGGATTTAGCTGCGGTCTTCTTGGCCGCAGTTTTCTCTGCAGGCTTGGCCGTAGCTTTTGCTGCAGGCTTGGCTGCGGCCTTCTTGGCCGCCGGCTTCTTCTCTTCCGGTTTTTCCTTCGGCTTCTCGCCGTCTATCGCGTTCTTTACGGCTTCAACATCAGCGGCTATGTTTCCTCCGATGTGTGCGCCGTTCAGTCTCTCTCCCGCCGGGAACACGTCGCCGTGCGGTATCTCCAGACCGGCGCTTACCATTCCGGCCACGGTTGCAAAGAGCACCGCGCCTTTCGCGGGAGTCTGCATCCCTATGTCAAGGACCGCATGTTCGATCCCCGCTTTCACGGCCTTCTTGCCTGCCAGATATCCCGTGAGATATGCTGCCGGTATGTTTGCGCATGAATGTTTCCATCCCATGGCCTTCAGTTCCCTTGAAACCGCCGACACCAGTATCTCATCGCCGCCCATTCCGAACTTGACGAACTGTATGTTCACGTTCCTGGACGATTTTCTTACTACCGCTCTGAGCCCGCCGCCTGTCAGCAGCTTCTTGCGTATGTAGTAATCCGTCCGGTTGTCCCTTCTTCTGCGGAACGGTACTTTATATCTAGGTCCCGTTGCCATCAGATCTCCTCCTTCAGGTGGCCTTCGGATATCATATGCTGCTTGATGTTCCTGCGGCTCTTGTACACGCCGCCCTTTGCCTTTCTGTAATACATACGATACACGGACGGTGTTATCTTTCCTTCATCCCTGAGCTTTTTCAGCTCGTCTCTGATAGGCCTTATCGTTGATATCCACCTTCTCTTGTCGGACACGCGGGCGTTGTCCGTTCCCTTCCTGCTGCCGGGGCCTTTCCTCTTGCCTTTGGCCTTCTGGTTGAGTTTGTACCTTACCCTTGCCTTGGATATACCCTTCTTCGGCTTTGCCGCGATCAGGCCTGACGCTATTGCGGTGCGTATGTCCGCGCGCGTGATGCAGTCTGCCGCATCCTCTATCCTGTCCGGATCGATCCAAACACGGTTCTCGCCGCATTTGAGGACCTCGGCCGCCATTCTCTTCTGATTGCTGAGATCCATGATCACACCATCCTGTTGAGGACCCTTATGCCAAGTTCATCGGCCCTGTCCTCGATTATTATCCTCTTTCTCGTTCCGACCGTTCCGCCTATGCGGACCGCCTGCTTCTTCGGGTCGATGCCCTCAAGATCGGCGGCATTGAACACAAGCTTCTCCTCAAATCCCGACGGGTGAAGATCTCTTGCAGCCGCCGGTCCGCGGTAACCTATGGCAACAGCCGGAGGCCTGTGCTTCATCTTTCTTCTCATTTTGGAATGGATACCTTTCGGTCTTCTCCATTTCTCCCCGAGTTTGGAATATCTGAACCATTCCTGCCTTCTGAATTCGGGCCTGCGTCCGCTTATAAGCGCCCTTTTGGCAAGCGCGTCCTTTGTCTCGTCGTCGAGCTCCGGCTTTGCCTTTGCGTAGTAAGCATCCGGATCGGGCCTCTCTTCTATGATCTCTGCCGGTCTGGTCTCTTTCTTAACCGCTTCCTTTGCGGCGCTTTGCTTTGCGATGTCGACGTTCTCAAGCTCTTCTTTCCACTTGCCTACGGTCTTCGGTCCGACGCCCGACAATGTTTTTACAAGCTCCTTCACTTTCGCTTCATCGCTGAGCGCATCCTTCATATCCGCAACGCTTTCTATGCCCATCTCGGCAAGCACCGCAATATGCTCTTCTTTCAGACCCTGAAGGTCCTTCAACGTTCTTACGCTCATTCTCTCACCTTGTGTGATTTGCTGACAATGTATATGCCATCCTGGAAGATCCTCCTGTCGAAGCCTCTCCTGGACGTTGCCTTCTCGATGTTCGCCGCGGTCTGGCCGCACGCTTCTATGTCATTTCCGGACACCGTTATATCGGCGCCGTTCACCTTCACGGTGGTCGATCCGATTATGTTTGCCATGCGCGGATCCTTCCCTCCCATGTAGTTGTCTATCTGAACCTGCGTGCCCTTCACGGCGACTTTCATCGGGAAGTGTGAGAATACCGCTTTCATGTGATACGTATATCCTTCCGTCACGCCTCTGAACATGTTCCTCAGATGCGCCAGATAGGTACCTACCATCGCTTTCTCCTTTATTCTCGGATACTCGCAGCTTACCGTCACTGTTCCTTCTCCGATGGCAATATTTACGCGGGGGTACGCGAAGTTTCTGCTCAGTTCACCCTTTGGTCCTTTGACCTTGAATATGTTCCCGTCCTTTGAGACGGAAACACCGCCGGGGACGGCGATGGTGCTTTCGATTTTCCCTGCAATTGTCATCTGTTTCCCTCAATACACATATGCCAGCAGCTTTCCGCCGATGCCCAGTTCTTTCGCACGGGCTTGCGTTATCACGCCTTCCGTCGTGCTTATGATCAGGACACCGAAGTCCTGTGCCGGCAGGAATCTGGCCTCAAATCTCTCCAGATCGTTCGCTTTGACCGAATACCTGGGCTTTATCACGCCGCAGTTATTGATCGCTCCTTTCATCATCACGCGGAACTGTCCCGCGCGTCCGTCCTCTACGTATTCGAACTGGCTTATGTAACCGTGGTCCTGCATAACTTTCAGCACACGGCCGATAAGTTTTGACGACGGTTGTATCTTGCACTCGCTCTTTCCGATGGAGGAAGCATTCTTCATCACAGACATTGCGTCATTCAACGGGTCACTCTGCATCTTGTCTCACCTCACGAATACTTCTTGAACCCCAACTCCGGGGCCATGTCCCTGAAGCACTGACGGCACAGGTGCATCCCGTATCTTCTGATGATGCCTCTTCTGCGGTCGCACCTTGTGCAACCCTTCGACCTGCCGAACTCCTTCTTGGGTTTCATTCAACCACCTCGATGTTGAACTTGTCTTTCATGAACTGTATCGCCTCGCCGCGGTCCATGCGGTGTACTTTCGGAATGCGCCTTTTCAGTGTCGCGCGCTGCGTGATCCTGTTGCCCATCCTCCTGAGGACAACGCTGACGTCCATTCCGAATATTCCGATGTCCGGGTCGTATTTCATTCCCGGGAAATCCGTGTAATCTGCAACGCCGAAGGACATGTTCCCTTCTTTGTCAAATGAATACGCGGGGATCCTGCGCTCTCTTATGTCGAGCGCTTTCTCCAGGAAATCCTCTGCGGTCTCGCCTCTCAGCGTGACCTTGCATCCGAGCGGCATGCCCTTGCGTATAGCCAGATCTCGGTTTATCGTTCTCGATATCGTCTGAACCGGCTTCTGGCCTGTTACCATTTCGATCACTTTCTGAGCTCTCAGCAGTCTTTCGCCGGCTTCGCCCACACCGATGTTGACGACGATCTTCTCAATGCGCGGGTTCCTCATCGGATTCATAACGCACTCGCCTCCGGCAGTTTGATCGCTGATTTCTTCACTCCGATCACGAATACGTGATCCCTTACCGTTTCCGTTCCGTCTTCGAATTTGATGACGTTCGGTGATGAACCTCTCATCTCTATGCACTCGGACACCACTGCCGTCCTTCCCGCATGCGGGCCTTCGACGATCATTGCCAATGAACCGGGCGCAAGAGGATATGTTCCGGATATCTTTTGACCGTCAAGATCCACTTTGAGGACGTCGCCGGTCTTGTACTCGTTCTTGTCGAGCACCACATTCCTTCCGTCGTGAAGGTTGAGCTGCGTCTTTCCTTTGCGCACGGTCGTCTTGTTCTGCAGTCTGCAGAGCTTCCACTTCGCCTCGGCTTCAGATATCTCGACCAGCGACAGCTTGCCTTTGTCTGTCAGAAGCATGCGGTAGTTCGCTTTCAGCTTCGGTATGGACAGAACATCCATGAAACCTACCGGCATCTTGTGGCTTCTCAGCGGTTTGCCGTCGATGAATATCTCACGGTTGCCGATTATCCTCTTTGCCTCTTTGGCGGTGTCGCACAGCTTCAGTATGTCCCTGAGCACAATGGCCGCGGGCATGCTGTTCTCCACGGCGTGCGGGCCGGGGGACTGTTTTGTCACCCAAACGTTTGTCTTCCTTTTCAAAGGCCATGACCTGGGTGCGGTCAGCCTCTTCATTTGGGTGCTCATCCTTTAGCCTCCTTTTTTCTGGAAAGTGAATCCGCTCTCCATTCGTCCGAAAGATCAAGTTTTGTTATGACCAGATTGGACGCGTGGATCGGGCGTGCCACTGCGGTCCCGTCGGCCTGGTTTATCGTCACGCCGTCGATGACCACTTTGCCTTCGTCCGTGAGCACTTCGACCACTTTGCCTTCGTTCCCTCTGATGTCTTCATTGCCGCGTATGATCACAACCGTATCGCCGCGGCACACTCTCGCCGATCTTACACCGTGCTTCTCGCGGAGCTCTGTGCTCAGATGTGCTGAGAGTTTTTTACTCCTGATGTGAGCGGGCGCATTGTAATGCCTCTTCCTCTGCACCCTTGCTTTGCTGCTTCTTAGAACCATACAAGCACCTCACACTATCATGTTCGCCGTGGCGGCGACACGCGGCCAGCGCTCGGCGGCCTCTCTGGCGACCGGGCCTTTTATGTCCGTTCCTTTCGTTTCGCCTGTCTCCGTGGTTATGACGGCCGCGTTGTCCTCGAAGAACACCATCGTTCCGTCCGGGCGCCTTGTCGGACGCCTCTGCCTTACCACCACTGCGTAGACTATCTGTCTTCTCATCTGCGGCGTACCTTTCTTCACTGACGCTATAACGAGGTCCCCGACGCCTGCCGAAGGAACCCTTCTGGCAACGCCCTTGTAACCGGGCACCGTGATTATCTCTATGACCTTGGCGCCCGTGTTGTCCACAACGTCAAGGCGGGACCCGTTTTGTACTCCTTTTGTCTGTTTTCCGGCGATTCCCTTCATCACGTTCACCTCTTCTCGACCACGACGAAGGACACCGTCTTACTGATCGGTCGGCATTCCATCACCATTACGTGATCTCCTGCCTTGAGCTCGAAGCATGTGGGTGCATGCACCGAGTAACGGCTTGTCCTTTTCTCGTATCTTTCATATTTCTTCTGAAATCTCAAATGTTTGCGCTCAACCACCGCGGTCTTGTCCATTTTAACTGAAACCACCGTTCCCTCTATGACCTGTCCTCTTACCGGCAGGCTTCCGTGGAACGGACAGTTAATGTCGCTGCATTCTGCCGCCGGAGGGTTGACGTCTATTCCGATGTCCTTAACTTTTGCTACCATTGAATTCACCTAACCTTCTTTATCCTGTCTTCTGGTCGGTGCAGTACCTCTGATCCTTTAATGACGAATCTTTTGCCTTCGTATGTGAGAGCGAACTCGTTGTTCTTCTTTGGAACCGTCTTTTCCGATCCGGCTTGACCGACGATGAACGTGTTCTTCGTTTCATTGAGTACGATTCCGTTTATACCTGCGTAGCAAGGCGCCGAAAGCACCTCGACCTCCGAACCTATGAGTTCCATTCTCATGATATCGCTCTTCCTCATGTTCATCTGACCTCTGTCTGGAATCCCATGTCTTCCAACACGGTCTTGACCTTCTTTTTGTGGTCACCCTGAAGTTCGATGCGCCCGTCTTTGGCCGTACCGCCGGCGGCGCACCTCGATTTCAACTGCTTGGCGAGGTCGTCTATATCTATGTCGTTGCCGTCTATTCCGTCTATGACGGTAACGGTCTTGCCGTACCTGCGGCTGTCTGTAGATATTCTGACCGTCTGTTGCTCGCGTGCGATCTCCTCGCACATGCACAGTTCGCCTGGCAATCCGCATACGGGGCAAATGTCCGCCATTATTTCTCTTCCTCCTCCTTCTGGACGGTCAATATGCGAGCGATGTTTATCTTCAGCGCGCGGATGAGTCCCGGGTTCTCCGGTGCACCGCCCATTGATGATGTTCCCTTCTCGTGCATAAGATCGTTCCTCAGCTCCTTGAGCTTCTGGTTCTTTTCCTCTGCGCTCATGTCTCTGATCTCAGAGGGCCTCAGGAGAGCCATCACTGTCCCTCCTCTGTGTCCGCATCATCGGCTGCTTCGGCCGCAACCGGCTCTTCCGCCGGCGGCGCGGATATGCCTGCCTCTAACCTGCTGTATATCTCAGGATATTTTTCGGCTATCTCCGTCCTTCCTTTCACCGTTATGTTCGCCGGAAGTCTGGCGTTCGGCGCCATGATCTCCACGGTAACGCCGACAACGCCCTGCTTCAGCTTGGCTATCGCGTACCCTTTGGCCATGAAATCTATCTTCGGTTCGCCGCAGAACTTTATGAAGCCGCTTTTGAACTTCTCTGTCCTGTGCCTCTGCCCGGACAGTTTTCCGGCAACGATTATGTGGCAGCCCATCGCACCGTCGTCCATTATCCTGCGGACGGTGGAGTGGCCGGCCCTTCTGAAATGCCATCCTTTCTCAAGTGAGAACGCCAGTTTCTCGGCCATTATCTGAGCGTTGAGATTCGCATTCTCGACCTCGAGGACCTCTATCTGCGGATTGTCGAATCCGAAGCGTTCTTCGATCACCGATGTCAGATTCTTTATCGTCTGCCCGCGCCTTCCTATGATCAGTCCGGGACGCTCGGTCGTCAGTGCGACGCGCGTTCCCATCGGCGTGCGCTGTACATCGAGCCCGCCGAACCCTGCACGGCTTACCTCTTTCATGAGGTACTCCTTGAGGAGGACCCTGCGGATGTTCTCGGCAACGAATTTCCTTTCTGATGCCATGTTTATTCTACCTCCTCAAATTCTTCTAGTATCACTTCTATGTTCACGGTCTGCTGGTTCCACTGCGTTGCGCGGCCGTGCGCTCTCGGCATGTAGCCCGGTCTTGTCTGACCCAGCGATGCTGATATTGTCGTGATCATCATTCCGTCCGTGTCCAATCCTTTGTAATCGGCGTTGGCGGATGCATGTTTCACAACTCCGAGTATCGCCCTCGCAGTTTTCTGCGGATACCTTCCCGGACCTACTCCGGATTTGTGCGATACTCTTTTGTTAAATCTTTTCAGCGGCACCGGTCTCTTGAGGTCTATGACCTCTTCGAGCATCTTTATCGCAACGTCCACTTTCATTCCGCGTATCATGCCGCATATCTCTCTCGACATCTTCGGCGATACCGGCAGATCCTTTCCGATCGCTTTGGCCGATGTGTCCGGGTCAGCTGTTGTAGTATATCCTGCCATTTCACATCACCTTACTTAAGCGGCATGAACTTCGAAGACTTCGTAGCTCCGACACCCGGTCCCGAGTGCACAGGCGGCTTCCTTGTCAGCGCGAATTCGCCCAGGAAATGTCCGATCATCTCCGGTTTTATCTCTATGTCCCGGAATTCCTTTCCGTTGTAGACCGACACCGTCTTTCCGACGAACTGCGGAATGATCGGAATATCCCTGCGGTGTGTTCTCACAGGCTCGTCCGAATCCTTCAGTTTGTCGAAAAGCAGCTGCTGTTCGTAGTTCAATCCTTTCAAGAACGTCCTTCTGGCCCTGGACGGCAATAGCTCCAATACTTCGTCGAATGGCATCGCAAGAAGTTCTTCCATCGTAAATCCGCGGAACGTGAACTCTTTCTTTCTCCTTGCCTGAATTGCACTCGCCTTCTTCCTGGCCTTTCTTCTTGAGGCTTTTGCTGAGCCCGGTAATTTCTTTGGTTTGGCCATTTGACATCACTTCTTCTTCTTTTTCTGAGGAGAAAGGCGTCCTACCTTTCTTCCCGGAGGTACGTTTCTCCCAACTGTGCTCGGTTTACCCACATGCGGATGGCTTCCTCCGCCGTGCGGATGGTCGACCGGGTTCATTGCCACACCGCTGACCTTGAGGTGCGCTTTGCTCCTTGATCTCAGGGTGTGATATTTCTTACCGGACTTTGCGAACGGTTTGTCATCCCTTCCGCCTCCTGCCACCACTCCTATGGCGGCGCGGCAGCGCGGGTTGAATTCTTTCAGTACTCCGGAGGGCATGAGTATCACTACCTTCTCGCCCCTGCTGACGACGGATGCCGATGTTCCTGCGGTCTTCGCATACTTTCCTCCGTCTCCCGGTACTCCCTCTATATTGTGTATCGGCGTACCTTCGGGTATCTTTGACAGCATCATGACGTTGCCCGGCCTTATCTCGCCGCCGCCGACAGTTATCTTCTGTCCGACCTTGACACCTTCCGCGGCAAGAAGATAATCTTTCTTACCGTTGAACACCACTTCCGAGAGCGGACATGTCCGTCCGGGTGCATGTATGAGATCGGAAATCGTTCCTTCTCCTTCATCGAATGCCGGCAGCCTCACGTCATCAACGTGTCTGTGGCTCGGCGAAAGGTACTGCGGACCTCCGCGTCCCCTTCTCTGTGTGATCAGTCTCTTTCCCATTCACTCACCTCAGAATACTCCTACTCTCATACCGACCTCTTCCGCGGAGTAACCCTTGGCGAGTTTGATGATCGCATGTTTCCCGTCTTTCTGTATTCTCGTCCAAACTTTCACCACTTTGACTTCGAAGCGCTCTTCGAATGCCGCCTTGATGTCCGGTTTGTCCGCATCTCTGTGCACTATGAATTCGATCTTGTTACCGTCTCTGAACCTCTGCGTCGGAGTTCCGGACATGTGGTTCATCGATTTTTCAGTGACGAACGGTTTTATCAGTATGTCACTTTTTTTCATAACGACCACTCTCCCATTTTTGCTATTGCGGATTCGCTGAACACCGTCAGTCTTCCCGCGTCTCCTCCCGGAGCCAGGATGCTTGCGTTCAGCCCGCTGACCGCCGCAACCTCCACGCCGGGCAGGTTCGATGCGCCCAGGAACAATTTCTGTTCCTTGTCCGAGACTACCAGAAGTATGCTCACGGGTGTGCGGTATCTCCTGTTTCTCATCTTTCCTTTTCCTGCGCGTATCTTGCGTCCGTATTTCGCACGGTCAAGATCGTAGCCGAGGCCGATCTTATCGAGAACGTCCACCACTTCTACCGTTGTCGAAAGTTCCTGTATCTTATCTTCCACTATTATGGGGAATGACACATTGTCCTCGAACTGGTGGCCTCTCGATTTCACAACGTCCGCATCGCCGGTTGCGGCAACTGCGGACAGTCTTGCGAGAACGCGCTCTTTGCGATTTACCTTCTTATCCCAGATTCTCTCGGGAACGGGAGGATGCGCTCTCCTTCCGGATACGTTGTTCGGAGACTCGGTCGCTCTGCGGCCTGCCTTGATCCTTTGTACACGTGATGTACCGCGTCCCTTTCCCCATGTGCTCACGGAATGTTTCGTACCTGCATCGGGTGCGGGGCCGTACGGCTGCCTTTTGTTGGACGCCGTTGCAACAACGGCTCTCTTTATCACATCGGGTCTGTACGGCGTGTCGAACACTCCGGGAACGTCCATTTTCTTTGATATTTTCCCGTTCACCGAGTAAACGTTTGTCTGTCTCATCTTCAGGCCCCCTGTTTGGATTCGGTTGATATGTATGTGATATTGACCGGTTCGTTGCTTATCTTCTTGGGCTTCCTCGTCGGATCCCTTAGTCTGACGAGTCTCTTCGTCGGTCCGGGAACGGAGCCGTGAATGAGGATGTACGTATTCACAACATCCCCGTAGTTCAGGAAGCCTCCTTTAGGTGTGATCTCAACGCCTTCCTGTCCGATCTTCACCAGTTTCTTGTTCAATTCCGTTCTCTGATGGTAACCGGTCTGCCCTGCCATCGGAACGGTCGGTCTGACGTATCCCGGCCTCTTGGGACCGAGGTTTCCGATGCCGCGGCGGTGTTTGCTGTTCTTGTGCGTCAGAAGTTTCGTGCCGTAACGTTTCACGACACCCTGGATACCTTTTCCCTTGGTGACCGCGATCACGTCGACGAATCCTCCTTCGGCGGCAAAATCATTTATTCCGACCTCGTTGCCGAGAATGCCTTTTGCAAATGCCAATCTCTCATCGATCGTTCCTCCGCCTACTCTGAGTTCCATCATGTCCGGAACCTTTTTGGGCACTCCTTTGACAAGTTTCGGCTGAGTGTATGCGATTATCCTTACATCTTCCACATCAATTCCGTCATACTTGGCAAAAGATGTCTCGTTGTGGTCTTTCGGAACGGACAGGCGTTTCGACAGCAGCGCGTCCAAATTGTTGGCCCACACTTCTCCCGCTGTCTTGAGCCCGTATATCGTGTTCTCATAAATCCTCACGGCGGCAACCTTCATAGGCGGCACCTCGAGAACGGTCACGGGGACCTGTAACTCCATTCCGGTAGTTGTACTTTTAACACGCGTATCAACTATGAATGCGTGCGTCATTCCTGCTTTATAACCTGCGAAACCCTGGATTTTAGGGGCTCCGCTGATATCTGGCCATGAATCCAGCCTTGGGGTCTGCGATACAGCCCTTTTTCTCGGACCGTATCCTCTTGACCCTTTTTTGGGACGTCTTCTTTGCGACATACTAACACATGTCCTGCGAGAGTGTCTTCGCTAATCTCGCGTTTTTCATTCGATCTCTACGTCTCAACATACGACCGTGACGCCGTTTTCACACCGATAAGATACCGACATGTGCATGAATGAGGGTTGCGTCAGCATTGCCCAATGCGTCTGGTCGAACATCTCATGTTCAATCTAAGAGCATGGTATAAAGCAGATGTATTTAAAACATACTGTTACCTTCTTATAAATAAAGGGTAAAAAGCGTCTCGGAACCGTCCGCAGCCTCATGCAGGATGAAGACCGATCGTATCCGAACCGCGGGATGATGGACAGAGCGTATATGATGCTCCGTGTGCATGAATTTTTCCCGAATGTTTCAGAGTTCACCCTTCTTCGCCTTCTGCTGCGCCCTCTTCATCCTTGCCTTGGCGTCGAATCCGGTCGCCTTCTCGACGAAGATGTTCAGCTTGCGTTTCGTGTCCAGGATCATTGCATCATCCTTTTGGTCGCCGGACTCCGTGGAAACGTGGAGTACCGTGCTGCTGATCTGTTTCACCTCTATCCTCTTAAGGGCCCCGTATGATGAAACGAGCACGTCTCCGTCCTTTGCGCAGTTTCCGAACACCTCTTTCATCATTTTCTCCAGCAGATCTCCTTCAATGTTCTTTGCGCATCCTTTCTTTATGTCGTATTCCACCATCTCCTCACTTCCTTATCGCCAGGTCATTGACGGCCGCCCTCATGACATCCGAGGCTGTGCCCAGCAGAGCCTCCGATTCCATCGACCTTTGCCATGTGCCCGTGCAGTCACACGAAACCGCTTCAAGGTCTTTTATGTTTTGGGAGAACGAGAACCTTTCGATCGACGTCAAAACGTCCTTGTCGCAGACACCGCAATTATGTACGCCTCTCTGCGACCCTCCTCCCGAAGGAGAGGACATGAGCCTTGAACCTACGCTGCCGGAGCATCTTTTCAGCACTTCCGTCAGTGACCATATCCACGGCGGCCGGTAGTCTCCTCTCTTCCACATCCTTTCAAGAGGCGTGAACCTTTGAACATTCACAGGATTCAGCGATATCTCGTCCGAGAACTCATCTGCGAACATTGCCGATGATACTGCATCGTCAATGGCGTCACGCTCGCTGAGATACGGCGGTTTCAGAAGAAGGTACGTGCGCACAGTCAGACCGGCTTTCTTTATCATGAGTCCGGCGTTCCTGCTGTCCGCGGGCGTGAATCCTTTCTTTACGCTGATCCTCAGGACTTCATCATCGGATGATTCGAGACCCAATGCGACCGTGACGTTTTTTGGGATCTTCGTCAGCGCATCCCCGGTTATGTATTCCGGTCTGCTCTCGAATAACAGTCTTTCCGTGTCTTTGAACGCTTCGAATATCCTGCTGCGAACTTCCGGCGGAACCTCGTTGTCGTCGAGGAAACTGCCCGATGTGTATATCTTCACGAATTTTTCGCCGTTGTATTTCCGCAGGGCCGTTTCCGTCTGCCTCATCAGATCGTCCGATGTCACGCCGCTGAGCGAAGCACCGGCGTATCCGCACATCGTGCATCCTTCTTCCGTGGCCCACGAGCAGCCGTTGGTCCTCAGTATGAGCACCATGGCATCAACCGTCTTGCCGAACGCCATGTCCTTCTCTTTCCACAGCGCTTCCGGCTGTGACGCATCCTTTTTTCTGTTCATTGTGTACCGAACCGGATGACGTCGTCGCATTATAAACGTGTTCCATTTCTTTGGAAGGGTTGTTTATCGTTCATCGTCCGTAATACTGTGCGGTAACACAATATACAACCCGAATATGTCCTGAAGGAACGAATGACATCAAAGGATATTGCCTGTACGCCCGATTCAGTCGGAAAATATTTTATGTTTATGTCCGATAAGGATGCGCGTTCAAGATGGTCAAAAACATAATAGTCATAGGTTCGGGCGCCGCGGGTATGACCGCGGCATCCGCCGCCAAGAAAACGGACCCCTCTTCAAATGTTATCGTGTTCACTGAGGACGAGCATATCGCATACTCTCCGTGCGCGATACCTTGGGTCCTCGAAGGGAAGACCTCTTGGAATGACATAATTATGCATGATCCGTCGTTCTATTCCGAAGAAAGAGGCATAGACATCCGTACGAAGACCAAAGTGACCGCTGCCGACGGAAACGCCAAAACCGTGACCGCCGGCGGAAAGACATACGGTTACGATTCGCTTGTCGTTGCAACCGGAGGAAACGTCTTCAGGCCGCCTGTGAAAGGCGTTGATCTGAAGAACGTGTTCACCGTCCGCACCATAAACGACGGGAAAAGGATAGAAGCGGCAATGAAGGGATCGAAGAAAATAGTTGTCGCGGGAGCGGGCGTCATAGGTCTTGAGATGGCGCTCTCGATGCGCAATAACGGTAAGAGCGTGACTGTGATCGAGATGATGGATCAGGTGATCCCAAGGATCGCCGACAGAGACATGGCCTGCCCGGTGCAGAGATACCTGGAATCGCTCGGTATAACGTTCATACTCAGCGCTCCTCTGCAGTCGGTAGAGGGCGACCGCAAAGCCGAAGGGGTGACCGCTTCGGGCAAGACATACGAATGCGACATGGTGATATTGGCCACGGGCGTACGCGCCAATCTCGAGATTCCGAAGATGCTCGGACTGGACATCGGGGAATTGGGTGCCGTGGTAGTGTCACCAGAAATGCGCGCATACAGGAACAGCGTTATTACGGATGACATATTCGTTGCCGGCGACGTAGTTCAGTGCAGGTCTGCCGTTGCACCCGGACCGACAATGAGCCAGCTCGGCTCAAGCGCGGTGAAGCAGGGTCTGATCGCAGGCAAGAACGCAGCCGGCGGCTGCGCATCGTCGGGAGCATTTGCGAGCCCGTGGGTAAGCGTCATCGGCGATATGCACGTAGCGGGCACCGGACTCTCCGAGGCTCTTGCGAAATGGTACGGCATAGATACGATATACGGGAAGGCGGAAGGGTACACGCGTGCTAGATATTATCCCGGAGGCACCGGGATGACAGTCAAGATCCTTGCGGATGTGAACACGCATAAGATGATCGGAGCCCAGATAATTGCCGGAGAGGATGCGACCGGAAGAATAGACTGGTTAACTGACGCGATAATAAACGGGACAGCCGCGGAAGACTTCCTGGAACGCGCGGAGAACGCTTACTGCCCTCCGACATCCATGGTAAGGGACGTCGTCATATCGGCGGCGGAGGATCTCTGTGACCGCTTGAAAGAACAATCAAAGGTAATTAAATGAGATATCAGGACTATAAGGCAATATATTCCGAGCTGAACACTTCGAAGGATATCGACAGACTTGAGAAAAAGGGATATGATCGTGAACTTCTCATCACACTGTTCACGCAGAAGACCACCAGAGAAGTGAAAAAAAGATTTCACGTTGTCAAACAGAACACCGGCCGGATGCTGAGAGACTGGAAGATGGGGCGCACACTTCTTGAGATAGCGGAAAGATGGAGATTTCCGCCCATACTCACGGCGATGTTCATATTCATGGAGGACGGAGCTTCAAGAAAGGAGTTCTGGGGATACATCCGTGATCCGGAGACAGCGTTCAACAAGGAAGTGCGGGACGAAATAATGGAAGTGCGCAAGGCCGACCTCGTCTATTCGCCGGAAGGCGATGAAAGGCAGAAGCAGAGAGGCATCTGGGGCGAATCGCTTTTACATGAATGGCTTGACGGCCAGGGGATCGTATACAAAACGGAGGACGATATCCGCGGCACGCATGAGAAGACGCCTGACGCTTTGCTCAACGAACCGATGATGTATGACGGAAACAAAATATACTGGGTGGAGAGCAAGGCATCATTCGGCGACAACACGGAATTCAGGTTCAATTCGAAAAAGCAGCTTATTCCGTATACGAAACTGTTCGGACCGGGACTGGTGATATACTGGATGGGGTACCTCGATGACCTTGAGAAGCAGGACGGTATCCACGTTGACGATATATCGGTCATGAACAAAATCTGCCCAATTTAAAAAGTGGCCTGCAGATTCAGGTTTACCACAACAAGAATCGTCACAGGTTGCTCGTGAGTATGTCAGAAAACAATAAAATATTAACGGAATCCTGATACGTTACT
>WQZU01000023.1 GCA_009780575.1 Candidatus Methanomicula labiotermitis | reverse complement strand
ACCTTCCACGGGACCTTCAGTCTCAGCAGCCTTCCTATGTCCCTGTTCTCCAACATCGACCTGATATCGCATCAGAATGATAAATCGAATGGCCTCTTCCACTCAAATTCTCAAAGAGCCAAAAATATTGATGAACATATCTACAGAACGCCATCGCCCGGACCGTGGCGGAGCATCATCTGGCCTGTTCATTGTGATGATTTCTGCGAGTTTATCGGCCGTGTCGTTTGGGATGATATAGTACGAATGGGCATAGAAGAGGAGATAGAGAAAGATCTGTCTGGAAATCCTCTGCGGAAAGATCATTCGATCAACGAAGGAGAAGGCAGTTTTCTGTTTCTGAAGTTAAGGCCGATCTTCGTCCGGACAGCGATGTGTGAGGTTATCTGTTCCGTTGTCTTATCTGCGGAAAGCATCGCTTGAATATCGAGGTCGATTGCGGATATGGGAAAGGGATACCGATATGATCCTTTATTTTTCAGCGATGGATATAATATCAATTGACCGTATCTCCGAAACATGAAACAGCGGGATGAGCGCAGTTCAACATATCCGAGGAGATTCCCTACGCCTTTGATCGCCGGCATTATTCTGATGTTCACGGGGATCTTCGTCATGGCGTTGGGCGTTTATTCCATCATTGCTTCGGCGGTCTCGGGAAGCACTTTGGGACTGATCGCCGGGCTGCTCATCTTGCCCGTCGGCATCATTGCAGCGATCATAGGTTCTGCGTTCGTGTTCTCCGGTACCCTCGGATGGATCGTGAAGAGAGGCGGCAGGCGCATTCTGTACTGAGTCTGAAAACTCTGTTACAGGCCTAAGTTCTTTTTCATGGGCTTTGTTTACACCGCATGATACGAACGGATCCGCGTTTACCGTCCGTCGCGTATGCTGTTTTGTTTGCACCGTTTACAAATTGGACTTTTATTCGTTCAATGCGAATGGTAAAAAACCTGCGTTTAAATAATATGAGTTTACTTTCACTGCCTGATAAACATGTATTGCAACGGATGCGGCAGTTCTTTGAGCGAACATCAGACATTTTGTGACAAATGCGGCCGGAAGGCCGGCGCAGACGAGGCTCCTCCCAGAACCGCCTATGTGCGCGAAAAAAGCGAAGGAGGCGCAGCCGTACTTTCGTTTTTGATAGCGGGACTCGGACAGTTGTACGTAGGTAAGATCAAACGAGGGTTGATGATAATAACGATCTATGCGCTCTTTGGTATTTTGATAACCTGGCGTATGCTCGTCTGGTTTGATGATGTTCTTTATCTGGAGGATCTTTCCAACTATTTCCTTGAACTGTTCGTCTTATCGGTACCGATGTTCATAATATGGTTGTGGAATATATTTGACGCATACGGTTTGGCGAAGAGATACAACAACTCTTCCAGAGCCAACGGAAGGCCGCCCTGGTGATCGTCCGTTTGCCGTCGGCGCACGGTTGTGCTCCGTTCAGGCTCTCGGATGTATTGCAGTGCCCTTATCGTTAAGGACAGTTTTTAATAATTCTTTGATGATTGTGGCACACCGGGCTCATGGTCTAGGGGTTATGACGGCGCCCTTACAAGGCGCAGATCACCGGTTCAAATCCGGTTGGGCCCACCATCAATTTCAAAGTTTGGACCAAGCATATTGTAAGATCTTAAGGGGAATAATCATGGCAAACGCAATTCTGTTCATTTCGTACAAGTTGAAAAAGGGTTCGTCGGTTCAAGAATTTCTGGACGCGACAGAGAAATTGAACACTGAGGTTGTTTCGAAGAAAAAAGGATATGTTTCGTGGCAACAATTGAAAGATGGTGACACGTGGGCAGATGTGTTGACTTTTGAAACCGTGGACGATGCGAAGGAATTTGAGAGATCGGGCGGTGACGGAAATCCGCTTGCTGACAAGTTTTATTCCTTTATCAGTTTTCCAAGCTGCACAACACGATACTATACGGTTGAAAGAAATTATTAGCTGCAGCCTTGTTCCGCTGCACCATATTCCGTCTTCCGCTGGAAAAATTAGAACAACGATGTCAATCTGCGAATTGTGAATTGTAGAGTTCCGCATAGAAACCGTTCTTTTTCAGAAGTGACGTGTGCGTTCCGCTTTCCACGATGTCGCCTTTATCCATCACAATGATCAGGTCTGCATTCTTTATTGTGCTCAGACGGTGTGCGATGACGAACGACGTTCTCCCGTGCGTAAGTTTTTCCATTGCATCCTTGACTATCGCCTCGGTACGGGTGTCGACCGAACTTGTCGCCTCATCGAGAATCAGGAGCGGTGCATCCTTTATCATCGCTCTCGCAATGGTCAGCAGCTGCTTCTGACCGTCCGATACGTTTGCTTTTTCGTCCAGGACCGTGTCGTAGCCTTCCGGCAGAGCTTTGATGAAATGGTCTATCCCTGCCGCCCTGGCAGCCTGATCCAGCAGCTCCTGCTCTTTTCCTTTTTCCACTTTCATGTTGTAAAGCAGATTTTCCCTTATCGTTCCGCGGAACAGCCATGCGTCCTGCAGCACCATGCTGAATAAACTGGTAACATTACCGCGGCGCATCTCGTTTATCGAAACCCCGTCGATCTTTATGTCTCCGTCGTTCAGTTTGTAAAATTTCATGAGCAGGTTCACAAGCGTTGTCTTTCCGGCTCCGGTAGGCCCGACGATCGCGACCCTTGAACCGCTTTTGATGTCCGCCGTGAAATCATTGATCACTGTTTTATCATCAAAATAACCGAATCTGACGTTTTGGAAATTGACTGCACCCCTTGCCGGGCAGATAAGATGCTCTGTCAAATGGTCTTCCTCTTCCATCTCTTCGGATTGCAGCAGTTCGAATATGCGGTCGGTCGCCGCAACCGTGCTCTGCGTGTCCATCGCACTTTGCGCCAGGTCGGACAGCGGTTGTGTGAATAAGTTCACATATATCATGAAGGCAACGACCACACCGAAGGTTATCGTTCCGTTGAACGCCAGTATTCCGCCGGCGATCATGACCGCCACCAATGCAAATTGGCCTAAGAAGCTCATTAGCGGAACCATGAGTCCGCCGTAGAACTGGCTTTTCCACGCGCTTGTGAAAAGTGCGTTGTTGAACTTGTCGAATCTTGCGCTTGTCCTTTGCCGCGCATTGTTTGTCTTTACCGCCGTATGGCCGCTGAAATATTCTTCTATGTGCGCATTCACGTCGCCGAGTTCCTTTTGCTGGCGTTCGAAATGTATCTGCGATCTTTTCATTATCACGGCCATCAGGAAAAACGCAAAGAGGCTTGTACCGATCGCGACGAGTGCCATTATCCAGTTGGTTATGAACATGAATATTGCCGCGCCCACTAACATCGTTGTCGCCGAGATGAAGGTGACCGCCGTGTAATTCAGGGTCATCGTCACCATGTCCACGTCGTTCGTTATGCGGCTCAGTGTATCTCCGGTCGGGGTTCGGTCCAGATGCGAAAGCGGCAGTTTGTTTATCTTCTCACTCATTTCGCGGCGCAGTCTCTCTTGTAATTTGGCGGTGACCCATGCCATGATAAGCTGCTGAATGTAACCTAACACGAACATAGCCAAATAGATGATCACGAGGATCGTTCCAATGTGAACAATAGCCGGGTATCCTCCGGCATTGCCCATCTGGCCGAACGAGATCATGTAGATTATGTGATCCACCATATCTCCGACCAGACGCGGTCCGATCAGCTGCAGAATGACCGCGCCGACGGCGAATATGAACGTTATGATGATCCAGCCATACCACGGCCGGCAGAATTGAATGAGCTTTCCGAGCGTCTGTCTGAATGTGCTTTTTTCCGCATTCATGACACTAATTCCTCCTCGCCGAGTTGGGATCTTGCGATCTGTTTGTAAACTTCACATGTTTTGAGAAGTTTCTCGTGTTTTCCGGTGCTCACTATCCGTCCGCGGTCCATTACGAAGATGACATCGGCGCTCCGTATGGTTCCGATCCTTTGTGCTACTATTATGACGGTCGCGTCCTCGGTCTCTTTTATCAGTGCCGCGCGCAATGCTCTGTCCGTCCTGTAGTCAAGGGCGGAGAACGTATCGTCGAAGATGAACACCTTCGGCTGCCTTGCCACTGTCCGCGCGATGGACAGTCTCTGTTTTTGCCCGCCCGAGAAATTCTTTCCGTTCTGCTCGACGACGGCGTTCATGCCGTCATCCAGTTCGGAAACGAATTCCCACGCCTGTGCGGTCCTCAGCGCTTTTTCAATTTCCTCGTTGCTTACGTCTTTTCCGTCAACTCGGCCGAATGCAACGTTCTCCTTTATTGTTCCGCCGAACAATGTGGCCGTTTGAGGAGTGTACCCGACAAAATCATTCAATTCTTCCAAACGCACATCGCAAACGTTCACGCCGCCTATTGTGACGCTTCCGAGCGTCGGATCGGCGATCCTGGAGATCAGATTCACAAGAGTGGTCTTTCCGCATCCCGTGCTTCCTATGAACGCTGCCGTCTGTCCTTTTTTGATCTCGATGTTTATGTCCGACAGTACGTTCTCCTCTGCACCCTGGTACTTGTAGCTTACCGCGTTGAACCGGATCGTTCCGTCCTGCGAGAAAGCGTCGTTCAGGCTTATGTCCGCTTTTACGCCATCGACTATTGCGGGTTTTGTTTTCAGTACCTCATTGATACGTTTAGCGGAGACCATTGCACCTGGCAGCATCATGAACACCATGATCATCATTATGAACGAGCCGACGATCAGGAAGCTGTACTGCAGGAATACCACGGTATCGGCAAAGAATCCCTGTGCCGCCATGATATCGACGTGTCCGCTGTCGATCATCCGGCTTGCCGTCCAATAGATGGCAACGGTCAATGCACTTATTACCAGCATGATGAAGGGCATTGCAATTCCCATCGCGCGGTTCAGGAAAAGATTGTCGCGCGCCAGCGCTTCGTTCGTCCTGCCGAATTTTTTTTGTTCGAAACCTTCGGCGTTGTATGCACGCACCACACGGATACCCGTCAGATTCTCACGGCTTTCGAGATTCAGTCTGTCTGTGTTCTCCTGTATCCTTTTGAATCTCGGCAGAACGATGATGACTATCATCACTGTCATAAATGCTATGGATCCGACAGCGACCGCCGTTATGACCGAGAGTTCCGAGCTTACGTCCATCATCTTCATTATCGCCCATACGATGACGATGGGAACGCGCATCATTATAAGGATCGCAATTGAGATGAACATCCTCACCTGCGTTATGTCGTTGGTGCATCTGGTTATGAGGCTTGATACGCTGAACTTCTTCACGTCTGTGTTAGAAAAATCGCCGACATGTTCATAGACGGCCTTCCGCATCTTGGCGCTGAAACCGGACGACAGCATTGCACCCGCCCATGCAACAACGACCGCCGTCAGTAAACTGCCGATGGCGAATGCGACCATGTAGCTGCCTTGCTCCCATATATCGGCTACCGTACCGTCGCCGGTCGTGACGATGTACGTTATGCTGCCCAGATACGGCGGAATGGACAGGTCCATCCATACGCCCGTCACGGTGAATACAAGTGCGACTCCGAGCAGTGACCATTCTCTTCTGCCGAACAATCGTATCAGTCTGAGCACCTGTATTGCCTCCGGATGTTTTCAATGATATCTGATAAACGATAAAAGAACCGTTTACTTTCGGAAACGCTCGCTTATCCCATATCAATATTTCGGTCACTTATCTGCTTTTGAAACTTTTCATGCAGTAAACGCAAAAGGCTCCGAGACATGTTGCTGCAACAGTGATCAAGAACGCCCGTAAATAAACAAAATTCACGATGAAGAAAGGAAACAGACTATTAGAACACCACCTGAATTCCTAAGACAAGTCCGATCCTTTCTACATTGTATTCGGACAGATCTTCTTTAGACATTTCCTCCTTCAGATCACATCATGACGATGTTCTCTCTTCTTATTACATTGTCATAGTTCTTGTGTCCCAGGATCTCGGTCATCCTGTCGCTGTGCAGCCCTTTCGTTTTTGTTATGTCATCGGAATTGTAATCCGGAATACCTTTTGCTATCGTCTTGCCGTTGAACGTTATATTCACGATATCGCCGCGGTCGAACCTTCCCGACACCGTTTTTATGCCGACCGCCAGTAAACTCATGTGATTCAGAAGGGCGTTCTTTGCCCCTTCGTCCACCTCTATCGACCCGGACGCGTGCGCGTGCCGTATCCACACGCTCTTCTTCCGTTCCTTCTTATCGGATACGAATATCGTTCCTATCTCTTCTCCGCCGATTATCCTTTCGATCACGTTGCCAATGGCACTGCCTGCGATCACCATGCTGCATCCTGTTTCGTGACATATTTCGGCGGCATGTATCTTCGTCTTCATCCCGCCGGTGCCTACGCGCGATGTCGCGTCGCCGGCGAATGATCTTATCTCATCCGTTATCTCCGTAACCGTCGGTATCAGTTTTGCTCCGTCGAACAGTTTCGGATTCTTGTCGTAAAGGCCTTCCACATCGGACAGTATCATCAGAAGGTCCGCGTCCATCTTGATGGACACCATCGCCGAAAGCGTATCGTTGTCGCCGAATGTCGCGTCTATCTCTTTCACGCATACCGCATCATTCTCATTGAATATCGGCACGACCTTGTATTCAAGTAATGTTTGGACCGCGTTCCTGAGATTGAGATATTTCTCGCGGTCCGAATAGAAATCATATGTCAGCAATATCTGTGCAACGGATATCCCGAATTTTTGGAAGCTTTCGTTCCATTTCTGCATCAGTATGCTTTGACCTATTGACGCCGCCGCCTGCCTTATCGGTATCTCGCGTGATCTGGAACTTGCGTTCATTGTCGAGAGGCCTATGCCTATCGCGCCCGATGTTACGATAAGAACTTCTGTTCCGTTGTCTCTGAGCGACCTGATCTGTTTTGCTACCGAATCCATGAAATCGGATGAGGCTCCGGGGCCTCCTTTTGTTATTGATGATGTTCCCACTTTTATTACGACTCTGTGCACTTCCTTCAGATATTCGTTCCTTATCATCGTCTCACAGCCTGAACTCCTTGTTCGATGCGGTGTGCTTGAACCTCTTTCCATTCTTTCCGGCGTAATCTTTCATAACATGTCCGTTGCCTATCAGGATGTATTTGTATATCATCAGGCCTTCCATGCCCACCGGGCCTCTTGAGTGCACCTTGTTCGTGCTTATGCCGACCTCCGCTCCCTTTCCGTATCTGAACCCGTCCGGGAACCTTGTCGATGCGTTTACCAATACCGTTGATGAATCTACGAGACTCGTGAACTTCAGTGCGTTTTTCCTGTTGTCGGTTATGATCGTGTCGCTGTGTCCCGATCCGTGTTTGTTGATGAAGCTGATCGCCTCATCGATTGATCTTACGATCTTGACGGAGATTATCATGTCGTTGTACTCCGTATCCCAATCGGACGCGGCTGCTTCCGTTATACCTTTGCCTTTTCCTATGATGTCCATGGTTTCCGTGTCCGCCCTTACCTCAACGCCGCTGCTTATGAGAAGGTTCACCATTTTCGGAAGGAAGGTTTTCGCAACGGAAGCATTCACGAGCAGTGTTTCGGCGGCGTTGCATACCGCCGGATACTGTATCTTAGAATCCAGTGATACGGTGAGCGCCATGTCCTCGTCCGCGTCCGCGTCCACGTAGACATGGCATATTCCGGCTGCATGACCCAGCACCGGGATCTTTGTGTTCGATTGTACATAACTGACAAATTCGTTTGACCCTCTCGGAATGAGAAGATCGATGTGATCATCCATTTTCAGAATGGTTGCGATGTCTTCCCTTGTCTCCATGATGCAGAAGACGCCTTTCGGTATGTCTTTCCCATAAGCGGCCTCGGAAAGGATGCTGAACAACGCTTTGTTGGTGTTCGCTGCTTCCCTGCCTCCTTTGAACACGACCGCGTTCCCGCTTTTCAGGCACAGCGACATTATCTGCGGAACAACGTCCGGCCTGGATTCGAATATCACGCCTATCAGTCCGATGGGGCATCTGACCTGATATAATACAAGAGAATCGTCCAGCTCCATCGTCGACATCGTTTCGCCCACCGGATCCTTCAATTTTATAACGTCCATGATGCCGTCGATCATTCCGTCGATCCTGTCGTTGTCCACCTTCAGACGCTTTACCGCCGCGTCTGTGAGTTCGCCTTCGGCCTTCATTTTTTCCGCGGCCTGCATATCGGCGGCGTTGGCGTCTATTATCTCCTTCCTGCGTCTGTTCAAAGCGTCTGCCATGGCATTCAGCGCATTGTTCTTCGTTTCCGTATCCTTGGCCGAAAGGGCTATCGCAGCCGCCTTTGCATCCGCAACGTTCGATCTGATGTCCGCCATTGGAAAATCGCCTGCCGATGAAACATCTTACATGTTATTAAGCGTGCACCCCTGATTATAAATAAAAAAGGAACCATTTGGAAATGTGGCCAATTGCAGGATGAAGATCATTTGTTTGGATCCGGAAACATATGTTTCGGTGCATGACCATGAGATGCGCCGGCGCATACTTACAACATTGTTCAAAATGACCAGGGAGCGCGGCGCGGTAACGAAACGGGACATCGCGGACCGCCTGGGACTGAAATATCAGCAGCTGTCATACCAGCTGTGCGACCACCTTCAGTTCTTCTGGAAGGTCGAGAAGGAAGAGAAGGTCCGCGGAACCCGTATGGAATTCATCGTTCCGAGCGATCCGGATGCCGTTTACATTGCGATCGGCAGCGACAGACGCATATTCATGATCGATCCGCTGGCGGAACTGTACGGACCTCTTTCCGATGTCGGGCTGAGATGCGATTCATGCTCAGAGGAAGAAATAAGGGAATGCATGAGGTCGCTCACTGAGAAGGAGATTATTCCGCCTGGCATCAGCGATGCCGAGAAAGAGACGCTGACGGTCAACAACAGAAAGGGAGTCAGTCCTCTGGATGCGGGGATAATACTGTCATTGAAAGGTTTGGCGACGGGGGGCCAATGCGTCCTTACGATACCGTGCGACAGGTGCACATTCATGAAAAGGAATGACGGCGTCCGGTCGGCGAAGACCCGTTTTCTTGTGCTGGGCGGCTATCTCGGCGCCGGAAAGACAACGCTTGCCGTGAACCTCGCAAGGACGCTCAGGGAAAGGAATGACAGATCGGTCGCAATGATAACCAACGATCAGGGCGATGTGCTCGTGGACACGGAGTTCACCAAGGATGCGGGTTTCGACGTCAGGGAGATACTCGGAGGCTGCTTCTGTTCGAATTTCGATGAGTTCGTGACAAGTGCCAGAACACTTGTGTCTATTGGAAAACCGGATGTTATAATCGCAGAACCGATCGGAACGTCCACCAATCTGATGGGATCGGTTGTCGCTCCGCTGCGCACCTTGTACCCGGATGAGTTCGATGTTGCTCCGTTCACTGTTGTCATAGATTGCATAAGAGCCGCCGATATCCTTTCCGGATCAAAGGAAAAGAACATTGAATCGGTCGATCTGATCCCGGCGCATCAGATCAAAGAGGCTGAAGTGGTGGTCCTTTCGAAAGCGGACATGGTGCGGTCCGAGGCGATCGCCGGGATTGCGGACGAATTGAAAAAAATATTGCCGGACGCTGAGATCATAGAGACGTCGTCATCCGACCTCAGGAATATCGATAAGATAACGGAAATAATATTATCCGACCGTATCAGCACTAAGACAGCGGAACGCGATGACAACAGAGGGTTCAACTTTGAAAAGGCTAAACTGGGATGGTATTCCGGAACATTTTCCATTACGCCGCTCGACAAGGTGGACATGTACTCGCTGTCTTCGGACATAATGAAAGGCGTTGCAAAGGAATACGGTCCGAGGTCGATCGTCCACGTTAAAGTGATAATATCATCGCAGGAAGCGGCTGCGAAGATGTCCCTCGTCCAGGAATCCATACAGGTCGACGGGATATACGGTTCGCGGTTCATCTCAGATCGCGGAAAATTAGTGCTCAACGCAAGGGTCATCTCTCCGCCGAAACGCCTTGAGGATACGATGCGGAGGATAATCGACTCGCTGTCCTCGTATCCGGTGAAGATCGAAAGGGTAAGCGAATCCTGTTTCTCCCCGAAGCCGGAATCACCGTCGCATTTCTTCTTTGAATGACTGTTTGCCGCGCATGCGGCTACTCGCAGCGTATGTCCGCTGCGGTAATGAATGCGACACAACATATGATATAAAACGAACGACATCTACCGGCGAATGGACATTACCGTCGAACTGAAGGTTGAAAAGGTTCTCAACACCGCTGAGGCCGGGCTCGGGCGCGCACGCATCGATACGATAACACGTTCCAGACTTGGCGTCGAAGCGGGCGACGCCATAGAGATAACCGGCGAAAAGGTCACGGTCGCGAAGGTCTTCAGAGGCGCTCCCGAGGACGAGGGACTCGGAATAATAAGAATAGACGGCCTCACGAGAACGAACGCCGGCGCCGGCATCGATCAGCTTGTGAAAGTGAGAAGAAGCGATCCGAAGCCCGCGGAGAAGGTCGTCCTCTCGCCGAACATACCTCAGGGCAAGAAGATCAAGTTCGAAGAAGGCATAACCGATCTTTTCAGACGCGGTCTCATGAACCGTCCGGTGATGAAAGGAAGCGATATCCTGGTGCCGAACGTTGCGCTCATGGGCAGCAAATCCACATTCATGATATCAACCACCGTACCGCAAGGCGCGGTCGTCATCGGCTCCGGCACCGAGATAATAATAAAGGAAGAATCGGCGGTCAAGTTAGACAGCGGTTCCAAAGAGCACATCACATATTATGACGACATCGGCGGGCTTGACGATGAACTGAAGAAAATAAGGGAAATGATAGAACTTCCGCTCAAACACCCGGAACTTTTCATAAGGCTCGGTATAACCGCACCGAAGGGCGTTCTGCTATATGGGCCTCCGGGAACCGGTAAAACGTTAATCGCAAAAGCCGTTGCAAGCGAGTCCGGCGCAACATTCTTTGCCATCCAAGGGCCGGAGATAATAGGTAAATACTACGGCGAATCCGAGGAACGGCTGAGAGAGATATTCAAAGCTGCGGAAGAGAATACGCCGAGCATCATATTCCTTGATGAGATTGACTCAATAGCGCCTAACAGGGATTCCGTGTACGGAGAGGTTGAAAGGCGTATCGTCGCTCAATTGCTCACATTGATGGACGGCCTCAGCGAAAGAGGCGACATGATCGTGATCGGCGCGACGAACCGCGAGGATTCGATAGATCCCGCTCTCAGGAGACCGGGACGTTTTGACCGTGAGATCGAGATAGGGATGCCAGGGAGGAAAGGCCGCAAGGACATAATGGAAGTTCACCTGAGAGGTATGCCTCTCGATGCCGATGTTGATGTGGAACGGATCGCAAGCGCAACTCAAGGATTCGTGGGCGCCGATCTCGCCGCACTGGCAAGAGAGGCTGCCATGAAATGCCTGAGAAGGAAGATACCCGAACTGGATCTTGATAAACCGATACCTTCCGGCGTTCTGGAAAGTATGCGCGTCACCATGGACGACTTCCTTTCCGCCCTGTCTGAGATAGAACCAAGCGGCATGAGGGAAGTGATCGTTGAGATACCGAGGGTGACGTGGTCTGACATCGGCGGCCTGGATGATGTGAAGCGCGAGATAAAGGAAGCGTTCATCCCTTCCGAAGACGCCAAAGCGTTCGAGCGGCTTGGCGTACGTCCGGCAAAAGGAGTGTTGTTCTACGGACCTCCCGGAACAGGGAAAACGCTTATCGCGAAAGCGGTCGCAAACGAATCCGGCGCGAATTTCATATGCGTGAACGGTCCGGAGATAGCGAGTAAATGGCTCGGCGAAAGCGAGAAGGCGATACGCCAGATATTCAAACGCGCTAAACACATGGCGCCATGCATAATATTCTTCGACGAGATGGATTCGATCGCGCCCGGGCGCGGAACCGCCGGTTCAATGAACTGGGAAAAGGTGGTGAACCAGCTTTTGACGTCCATGGACGGCCTCGAAAGTCTGAAAAACGTGATGGTCATGGGCGCCACGAACCGGCCGGATATGATCGATCCCGCATTGCTCAGACCGGGAAGATTTGATAAACTTATATTGATAGGGAAACCGGACACCGATTCCCGGAAAAAGATACTAGAAGTACATACAAGGAAGATGCCGCTGAAGGATGTTGACCTTGATGAGATCGCCAAGGCCACGGACGGTTACGTTGGTGCCGATCTTGAGGCTCTTTGCCGCGAGGCGGGAATGGAAGCTTACCGTGAGGATCCGGGCATCCTGTCCATTGAATCAGAACATTTCACGACCGCACTGAAGAATGTGAAACCGTCCGTGGATCCCGATATGATCAAAAGCTACGAGGACCTCGGCTCACAGATAAAAAAGAGAAGGACCTCCTGGGACAGCATCCAGTTCTATCAGTGATAATATGACGGAAAGGATCTTCATTTCACTTATCGCAGGGAAGATGGCTGTCAGCAAGGACGGTCAGCTTCTCGGGCCGATCGAGGATATCGTCATTGACACATCCACCGGTCTCGTGAAATATCTGATCCTCGGAACGTCAACGAAAAAAGCGGAAATGGTGGACGATATCGGAAGGGCCGTGATCCCGGTGAGGAAGATGCAGCTCGATCGGGATCACGTCATCGTCAGCCGTTGATCGATGTTCTTTACCATGTACGGCTCCCGCAGTTCGAATCCCAGCGATACGTAGTAATTCCTTACGCCGACCCCGCTGGTAACCCGTATCATATTCACATTGGCGGCGGCGGCGATCTCTTCCGCTCCCGCCATCAGTCTTTTTCCGAAGCCTCTGTGCTGCCAGTCCTCTCCCTGTTCGCCGATCCCGGCCATCTTTCCGAAGACCTTCAGTTCGCGTATTGACGCGATATCTTCGTCAATTCTCAATCTCGCATATCCGACCAGCATGTCATCGTGTTCCAGCGATATGAAATACTCAATACCGCCGGATGCCGTGTATTCCTTGATCTTCAGCACCGGCGGCTCGCCGTCGAAAGATATATCGTTCTGACCTACTTCGCGGCACCTTATGCATCTGCATTCCTTCCCCTGCTCCGACAGCCGCTGCTGCGCAAGCTCGCGGAGATTGCTCTTCATTATGCCGGCGGCGATCTGAGGTACCGGAATGTCTCTCTGGATCCTTTGTATTCTTACGTACTCGGGCACCATGGATTTCATTTTCGACACAAGTGATATTCCTTCTTCGACATCATAAGGCAGATATATGCCCGCGTTCCACATGTCGAACAGTTCGGTTCCCGGTATAACGAGCGTTGGATATATCTTCAGCATGTCCGGCCTCATATCCGGGTCGTCGAACACCCTTCCGAATGAAATGATATCCTTCTCGGGCGATGATCCGGGGAGGCCCGGCATTATGTGATAACACACTTTCAAACCGCTCTGTTTGCAATCCCTTGTGGCAGTTATCACGTTTTCCACGCTGTGACCGCGGTTCACTTCTTTCAATATGTCGTCGTCGAGTATCTGTACGCCCAATTCAACGCGTGTTGCGCCGAGCATCATCAGCCTTTCTATGTGTTCGGGCGTGAACGCATCCGGCCTCGTTTCAACGGTCAGTCCGATGCATCTGTGTTCCGACCGGGAATTCACATTCTTTGCGGCTGCGATGTCCTCGGAATCCGTTCCGTTCATTGCATCGAAGCATCTGCGGATGAACCATTCCTGATATTCCGGATCGCGCGAGGTGAATGTGCCGCCCATGATGATCAGATCGATCTTGTCGGTCTTGTGACCGATCGCTTCCAGCTGTTCTATTCTGTCGGAGACCTGTTTGAACGGATCGAATTCGTTCCTCGATGCGCGCCTTGCCGCCGGTTCCTTTCCTGTGTATGACTGCGGCGACCCGTTCTCAACGCCTCCGGGGCAGTATGTGCACTTACCGTGCGGGCAAGGGTGCGGCGACGTCATCACCGCAACCGTTGCGACGCCGCTTAACGTCCTGACGGGTTTCCGCTGAAGTAACGGAACAACGATCTTCATTTCATCATCGGCTGCGTCGGCCAATATCTCCGAGTTCGACGGGACCGCCTGCAGTCCGTATTCTCCGGCAAGTTTCACCTTCAGTCTTTGAAGCTGGTTCCTGCTGCTGATCTCTCCTTTTTTGATCAGTTCTATCACATGTCTGTTCAGATCGTACCCCATAAGATTACCCGGCTCATCCGTAATACCCTGATTCCGGCTTCTTCTCCTCGGACTTCCTGCGTTCCCCCGATCCCGAGTAGTCTACGTGCACAACCCTTGTGACCGGTATCATACGTATAACGTTTTCAGACATCTGCAGGACGATGGCGGATTCGCTTCCGATCATCACATACCCTTTGAACTCACCCTTTGATTTAGGATCTTTGTCAGTCGTGACGGTATATCTCAATCCTTCGATCAATCCAAACTCTTCTTTATCGGACAATGTTCTCCCTCTTGTATCAAACGCTGTTCTCTCTCTCCTTTTCAATGAGCTTCTGGAAATGATCCACCGTTTTTCTGTAGTTTTCCATTGCCATGCCCACGTTTGCCTCGGTGAACGACCAGGCTTTCCTCAGATCGCCGTATCTTATCCTGTACCCTTTTCTGTTCTGCCCGTCGAATTCAACATCCGCACTTTCCAGTATGTCCATTGATTTCAATTTGTTTATGTGCCTGTATATCGTCGGTTTGGTGGTCTTCATCAATGCCGCCAGCTCATCCACCGTCCACGCCTTTGACATGTTCCTCATGAAGTATTTCATGAAAAGGCAGTACGGGACGCTCTCTCTCACACTCGCGGCGTCGGTCTTCGGATCGTATCCTTTCGGGATGTAACCGATCTGCGTCAGGAATGTCTCCGCAACCGTATCCGTATCGGTCATTGCTCCCAATGGAGTGTTGCTGGTCACGTTAAGTTCAAACATTTTACCACCGCAGCAATAATATTTAAGCTGATATTTTTATTTTTAGCCTATACGCCTGCATGATCCGAGATCAGATATCATTCCTTATCTTCTCTATTGCAACGAATATGCTTGACGACGGAATTACGGGGGACACGGGGATGGTCAGTATCCTCTCTATCGTCGGCGCGACTATCGGTGCGCAGACGACCGCCAGTGCTCCGTCCCTTTCCGCCTTTACGGCAGAGATTATCGCATCTTCCACCGTGGCGACCGGGTACTCTTTCAAAGCGATGTCCCTGTTGCCTACCTTGACGGTATCGCTGATCGTCTGAAGGACCTGGTGAGACGCTATTATCGCAATGAACCTTTCCTCCGGTTCCGCGAGAAGATAACGTACGGATTTTATTATCGCCCTTATCGTCCTGAGGTTCGGTTCCCTTTTCTCTTCCAATATTTTGTACATTGTGCTCGGAGATATTCCGGTTGCGAGGCAGAACTCGTTAACCGTCATATCCAATTCGTTCGTTATCACGTCTTTGAGCGCCTTCTGGAAGCCGCCCTCTTCTCTCAGCATACCGGATATCAGTTCTTTGACGGACATGTTACTCCCCCGCATTTCCTTTGACGTATGAGACCGCATTGAGGCCCGCCGTTGCGCCCTGACCTACCGCTTTTGCTATCTGCCACGGTTTTCCGGTGATGTCGCCGCATGCGTACACGCCGGTCACAGACGTTCTGCATCTTTCGTCCGTCCTTACCGTTCCGTCCGCATCCGGAAGGACGTCAACGTCCATTGCCAGATCGGAAGACGATCTTCCGCCTAACTCTATGAAAACACCGTCCACATCGACCGCTGAACCGTCGGTGAGCACAAGCTGTTTTACATTCTCCTTTCCCTTTATCTCCGACGCTTTCTCATTTATTATCTCAACGCCGGCGTCTGCCGCTTTTTTTATCATCACATCGGACGTCCTTGTGTCTTTGGTTATCCAGAAAACGTGTGACGCATATTGCGTCATCAATTCGGCGGAAGCCGCCGCCTCCGACTCGTCGCCTATGACCGCGACTCTTTTGCCTTTGTAGAAATTACAATCGCATTCGGCGCAGTAACTAACTCCTTTTCCGAAAAATTCCTTCTCGCCCGGAATGTTCAGTTTCATTCGTGACACGCCTGATGCGAGTATTATCGCCTTCGCCGTTATCCCGGAACCGTTTTCCGTGATCACCGTGAACATGTTCTCCGATTTTATTATTGATGTCACGTTCTCTTCCAAATGTTTTGTACCGAATGCCTCCGCCTGCGCTATGCCGACATCCAGCATCTCGGATCCGTTCGCTTTTCCGCCGATTGCAAAATAGTTTTCAACGTGTGTGCCGAATATTGCGCTGTTCTCTCTTTTCCCTATCATCGTGACTGCCGCCTTCCCTCTGGATGCGTGTATCGCCGCCTGTATGCCGGCGGGTCCGGCGCCGATGATGACTATGTCCATGAGATCACAAACTCATGACGTATTCTTTGATCTCCTCTTTCGGTCTGAGGCCCACGAGCGGTTCATGCATCACGCCTTCTTTGAACACCAGTAACGTTGGTATCGCGTTTATGCCGAAACGTGCCGCTATTCCCTGATTGTCGTCGGTGTTAAGTTTAGCGACCGCGACTTTTCCTTTCAGTTCCGCCTCCAGTTCTTCGATTATCGGTGCGATCATCCTGCAGGGTCTGCACCATGGCGCCCAGCAGTCTATCAGTACCACTTTGTTTTCCTCTATGAACGCATCGAACGTTTTCTCATTCAATTCGGTGACCATCGTATATCTCCTTGATCGTTACAATGGCGGGCGTAGATAAATACATTTCAATTCATGATCTTGGTCGGCGACAGCGGAATGTTCATTCGTATGAACATTGAACACACCGTAAACATATGCGGACATCCGGAAACGTTTGTTTTTTAACATATGTTGCGCCTGTTGCACATCTTCATATGAAAAAATGTATATTACGAGAGATGTTAGCATCGTCCGATGTTAGAAGAGGCCGGAAATCTCATTGGACTCGAGGTGTACACACCTGACGGCATCTTTGTCGGCATTGTCAACAATCTTGTCATAGATCTTTCAAGCAACAAGGTGGACGGCATATTCCTTGAGAATTCCAACCTCGCCCTGGTGGATCACGGTATATCGATAAACATACCTTTCAGATGGGTGCAGAGCGTCGGCGATGTCATAATACTGAGAGTTTTTCCTGAACGCGTGTCATTCGATCCGAAAGAAGCGGAACGTTCACTCCCTTCCAAGGGCAACGCAAAGTCGGGTAAGCGCAAGCGCGCCCTTAAGTGATATGACAACCTCATCAAGATCTTTCCCGTACATCTCTGAAAGTTCCCTGTGCAGCGCCTCGATGCGTTCGGCTCCCCTGTGCGAGCCTTTCATCCTTAACTTATCGACAGTGTGCATATGCGATGTTATTTTATCATCGCTGACAAAATTGTCCGCGTGCGCAACTATCTTCTCTTCGAGGGTCCTCGGTATGTAGTCGCCCTTCGGGAGGCCCATTTCAGCCGCGTCGAGATCGTCTATTCCGGCGCCCATGTGTTTTCTTATTATGCTTACCAGTTCCTCAGGAAGACCAAGCGTCTCCGCCATGTCCGCACCGACGTTGGCATGCATCGCCGTGTTGTCCCTTGCCCTTCCGATGTCATGCAACAGCGCGCCCGCGGTTATCAGTTCCAGGTCGGCGTCGAGTCCTTTTGCGATCTCAACGGCAACGGCCTTAACGGTGCAGCAATGCACTATCACGCGTTTCGTACAACCGGCACGGTCAAGAAGCGTAACGCATTTCGATTCATTTGGGTACTTCGACAACTGTCTTCCCTCTGCTGTTCGGTATTACCGTGAAACGGCCTCCGCGATCCTCATACAATGCTTTTCCGTTTGTAAGTCCGTACAGGAATATCGAGAGCGCCGCGATCTCGGAATGCGGCTGATTGCCGACGGAAACATTCAGATCGGCGCGTTCATACATCTCCGGCGGTACTTTCTCGGCGCCGACGATTATCATTATGTCCTTGTCGGACGGTATCTTCGTGATCGCCTCGTCCAGCCGCTGACCGTACATCGTCAGATGAACAACGGTGCCGTCGAACCCTCTCACGGCTTCTTTCCATTTTATTCCGGTGTGCACTTCAAAATCCCCGCCGAACCGTTCGCTCACGCTTCTTACATTTTCCTCGAGTACGCGGTCCTCGGCGTCCACGTAGATCCCTTTCGCACCGAGCGCGCGGGATGAGAGTGCGACATGCGTTGTCACCCGCTTGTCCCTATGCGGACGGTGACCGGTCCGCATGATCCAAATGTCGGTCATCAGCACTACTTCTCTTGTATAAGTTCGATCCTGTGCCCGCGGTAATCCATTTTAACAGACCGGCGCACAAGACTTCTCAGCATCGTCGACGAAAGTCCGAGGACCTCGGCGACGTCGCCCGAGAACTTTCCTCCTTTCCCCACCTGTTCCAATATTTTCTCTTCTACGCCCTTGAACTCTTCCTCGCTCATCATGGCGGCGACCAGGACATCGCTTATCTCATAGACGGGCCACTGGGCGTTTATGTGGAATGACGTGTAATATGTGTGATAGGACTTCTCCGGAAAATTGTTGTCCGTTGACTGCCAGCGGCTCTCCACCAATTTCATCTTTTCAAAGAAAAGAATAGCTTCCCTGCCTTCCGGACCGTATTTTTCCTCGATCTCCTTTGCGGTTCTCCATTCCAATGTCATCTCTTTCAGAACATCCCTTTTTACGGCGGTGTCAACCGACCTGAGCATGGGTACTAACTCTGAAGGTTCGTTGATGACCTTGATTCTGTTCATTGGATTGCGTTTATAGTGTTGTGAGTATATAAAACAGGCGTGTATTTACTTCGTAAACAATAGAAGGATCTTGCTCTGACCGCAAAGGGAATTGCGGCCGGATGTTGAGACTTATATTGAGACATTATGTATCATTTAATATAAAAAGAATATTGGAAATCCTTTAAACATTGTTAAGATAAACATTTATTAACATATCGTATATACGGAAAGCGATGGCGAAGGTCAAAGAACCTCGGATGAGATATCAGTGTCTCAAATGTTACAGGACGTACAGAGAGGAACAGCATGCGCTTGACTGTTGCGATTCCGTGATCCAAGCATGGAGCACGAATTACAACAGATGGGGAAGGCAGAACTGGTACGGCCGCTGATCTTCCGGGACAAATTTTTGCTCATTGCTGTGGGAACAATGAAATATTCATCGCACCGATATACGCGTCGGTCGCGTGAGCAAGAAAGACAATATCATGGAAAAGATGACGTCGGAACTCGAATTGATAGAGAGACACGTCGTTATGCTGAAGGTTACCAAGGAGAATCAGCCGATAGGCATCATACGGCTGTCGGAAATACTCGGGATACCGAAGCACAAAGTTAGGTATTCGCTTCGGCTTTTGGAGAAGGAGGGACTTGTGTCGCCGTCTGCCGAAGGGGCTAAAGTGACCGGTAGATACAATGACTTCATGGATGAACTGGAAAGGTCGTTGGACGACCTGAGAGACAGAATCGACCTTTTGAAGGCGTTATTTTCGGAAACGTAATGCTTTAATATGTCTCACTCTTTCGCCAAATCACTGCCGTTGTAGCTCAGTTGGTAGAGCGTGTGACTGTTAATCACAAGGTCCACGGTTCGAGCCCGTGCAACGGCGCCATTACTCCGGGCCTGTAGCTTAGTCTGGTGGAGCGTCCGGCTCATAACCGGATGGTCGTCGGTTCAAATCCGATCAGGCCCACATTTTCCCCCTCTGGATGATCCTAATGTGAGCGCATATCATATGTCTGCATCCCGTGGTCGCCGCTTTTTATGGTTTTCACTTCCGGTTATGCAGAACGGACGGAAAAATAAGGTAAATGGTTTATGAAGGAGATCATATAAGCCTGTGTGTCGGGTTCGGGCGACCGGGTGAAAAGCAGTCGTCGAACTTCATGGTGTAGCTTATTTTTCTTGAGCTCATCGCTTTCTCGACCGTTTCCCTTACCGAACTCCTCAATGCTTCCGGCTCCGAAGTTATCCTTGCGTTGAAATTCAGCTGCGACTCGCCCCTTCCGAATCTGGACCCTTGTACGCCGCCCACGCTGAACTCGTTGCCTACCAATGAGATCTTCGTATGGGATGAGCCGCTCGTGAGTGCTATCTTGGCATGCGCTATATCCCTGGGGTCATGTTTCAAAGCAATATCTCGGAGCATCGTCATTGACAGATCGTATGCATCGTATTCCGGAGAGTCGAAAACGAATACGCCGTTGTACCATCCGAGTTCCGCCTCAGCGTCCGCATATTTGTCGTAATCTATGTCGACCGGACCTCCGGATGTTTCCTTTTTTGATTTTATGATGTTCATTATCCTGTCGAAGCCTTCGTCATTCATCGCCGAATATCTTATCACATCCGCATTCGGGTTCATCTTCTTCAGTTTCGATTCCAATGCTTTCACGTCATCGGTCCCGAGAAGGTCTGTCTTTGTAAGCACCAATATCTCAGCCTCTTCGGCCTGATGGCTTCTGAGATATCCTCCCAGCGTGTCCTTGTCGAATGCGTTGTCCATCAGTTTCGGACCGTCTATCAGAACTATGAGCGGAGCGGTCGAGAATCTGTCACCGTAAAATTTCTTCAACGGAAGCGTCACCGTTGCAATAAGGTCCGTGCAGCTTCCGACCGGTTCCGCTATTATGAAATCCGGTCTGGTGTTACCTATGAGACGTTCCGCATTCTCTATCAGTTTCGGAAAATTGCAGCAGAAGCATCCTCCGGGCACTTCTTCCACGTCTATTCCTCTTACCTTTATGAATTCCGTGTCCACTAAGAGTTCTCCCTGGTCGTTGGTTATTATTCCGACTGCTTTTTTCTTCAGCATCAGTCTCTGAGCTATCTTGTTTATCAGCGTCGTCTTCCCTGCTCCCAGAAAGCCGCCGATCATGACCATGCGCGTCTTAGACATGACCGACGCATCCTCCTGCATGCATATTAATTTATTTGTCTTTTATTTTAGTTTGAACTAAAACAATTAAATAACAATTCAATGATATCGCGGCCGATGAGTGACAATTCATACATCTCACCAAGAAGCCTTGCGGCGGAATTCATCGGAACGATGGGTCTGATAACCGCCGCGATCGGTTCAATTATCCTTACAACTATGGTCTGGGGCGTTCCGGCTGATTCGCCTCATATATTCGTACTCATAAATGCGATAGCGGTTGCGTTCATTCTCTTCGCGCTGATAGAGACCTTTGGCCCGCTATCAGGCGCACATTTCAACCCTGCGGTGACGGTCGCGTTCACCGTCTCCGGAGAGTGTGCGCCTAAGAAAGCCGTATGCTACATAGCGGCACAGCTGTCAGGCGCCTTGTTCGGTGTTCTGCTGCTTGGAATATTCTTCTTCGATCACCTCTCAGGGCTGTTCGTCGTAAGCGAAATAGACCGAAGCGGCATATCTCTGATACTGTCTGAATTCTTCTGCGCGTTCATGCTCGTTGCGATAATATTCGGATGCGTCCGCGGCGGATCCAACAAGACGTCGATCGCGGTCGGTCTTTTCGTAGGCGGTATGATATTAGCGACGGCGAGCACCATGTTCGCCAACCCTGCCGTCAGCATAGCCAGGATATTCACCGAGACCGCATGCGGCATAGCGCCTGTGTCAGCAGTGTATTTCATAATCGCGAACGTTGCCGGCGCCGTTGCCGCGGCCGTCCTGTTCGGATGGCTTTATCCGAAGAAGCCTAAGACGTGAATTCGACACCCTCCCTTGTGCCCATAATTGTGCCCAGCATCCGCTGAATACCATCGGATGACGCTCGGAAATGAACGCTATCCGTCGAATATGTCCAACAGAAGAGAGGAGTCCAGGT
>WQZU01000022.1 GCA_009780575.1 Candidatus Methanomicula labiotermitis | reverse complement strand
GGATCATTGGATCCTAAACGAAGTGACAAAGAAACAGAGAGATATCATCGAAGCACTCGGATTCGATGAACCCACGACCGCGGACGTCAGACGCCTTGTGCCCAGAAACTAGGCGAACTTAGGGTAGGAAGAGAGTCTCACGACTCCCCCCTCCTCCTCGTGGAACCGGACTCGATTCTTTCGAGTATGTATGGCCTCTCAAAGCATTCGTGTCCGTGAAGGATCAGCGGACCGGATGATTATGACCATCGTTCGCCGGAATAATGCTGTTGACCGTTTCTTTCACGGCGTCCGTGGAATCGTAACGGTACGTCCATCCTGCGCGTTTTATCTTTGTTATGTTTAGCTCGAACGTCCGCACATCCCCTTTCCATCCTGTCTGCCCGCCCGTATATTCAAATTTCACATCTTTAAGACTCATTCTGTTGCATATGATTTTGGCTATATCGTTGACCGTTGTGAACGACTCCGTCGATATGTTGAATACTCCGCACGCGTTTCCGTTCATGAGTGTGCATATCCCTTCCGTAAGATCGCACACATGCAGGTATTGTTTTCTCTGCTCGCCGTTACCCAGTATCTCCAGCTTCACAGGATCGTTTCTCAATTTTCTGATGAAATCATATATGACGCCGTGCGTCAGTCCCGGACCGACGACATTAGGGAGTCTGAATATCAGAGAGTCGAGCGAGTTCATGTACGAATACGCGTGTATCAAAGATTCGGACGCGAGTTTCGATGCACCGTAGTACGATATCGGCCTCAGATCACCGGTATCTTCGCTTAGTGACAGGTCAGGTATTTCACCGTATACGGCCGATGATGATGAAAAAAATAATCTTTTTATTCTGTTTTTTACCATCGCATCCAGTACGGATCGCGTGGTTAGTAACGTATCCTTGATATCCGTGTCGGGATCCGTACTGCGCGTATCCGAATTGGCGGCGAGATGGAATATTGCCTCTGCGTTCTTTGTGATCTCGGTGAATTCGCCGCTGGTAACGTCCGCTTTCACGAAATTGAAGCTACCGTGATCGTAAAATGGCATCGATCTCATATCTGTGCGGTCTACGGCCGTTACAACCCATCCTTCGGATATCAGACGGTCTGCCAGGTGACCTGCGATGAATCCCGAACCTCCTGTTATTACCGCTTTTTTTGCATTACCTTTCATGGCCTCCGAGCCTCACAGAACGTTTCCGCGCCCGCTTCGCTGAGCCTGTTGAAGACGCGTGTCTTACCGCTTCCGAACTCTCGATCGTTAATGTAACGGTCACCTCTGAACGTACGGTCCAATGATCTTATCTTCCGGGTCATTCGAACTCTCCTGGATTGTTTTTGTGAGATTGTTTTGTTAGATCTGACGTTCTGTTTCCCGTTATTGTTTCCAGCGCCTCATCTATGCTTCTGCCGTAACGCTTCTCTCTTTTTGTCAGATCATCGAACAGATAATATTTCAATAACTGGGCAACGTGCTTTCTGAAATTCTCTTTCATTTCTTCGGTTTGTCCGTACTGTATTGCGTTTTTGATCGCCGTTTCGATCTCATTCTCGGTAAATGCTTCGTACGTGCAGCCTTTGTTCTTAAGTTGCGTATATCCGAGCATCACGGTAGCTTTATTCTTTATTGAAGACGTATATCCCGTCTGCGAAAGTATGGTGACCGTTACATCAGCCACGTCTATCAGATCATTTATATCCGCTTCGGTAATTATTGTTTCGTTCGCTTTCAGCGGATTTGTTGTTACATTCGTCAAAGGATGCGGCCTGTAAATGAAATTCCATTTGTTCTTCTTAGACAATTTTGATAAAAATGATGCGGCGTCATCACTTGATCCGAATATCGGAGAGTAGAATTCTTTTGCCCTCTCCGTATATGGGAACAGTCCTGACTCAAGATCGAATTCACCCGTATAGAGAATTGTGGGCCGACCCGGAATGAGCTTTGATGTTATCCTCTTCAGTTCTGCGTTTTCCGGCTGCCCGTACCTGTTGGTTCTGCTGTTCTTTATGAATTCGGATACGCAGCCTGCATTGTCCGCCTCTTCATCGGTAACGCTCAGCTTCATGAAGTCCTCATAACGGACGGCGGGCCAGCTCTCTCCCGTATGCCCGTTTGTATCCAGACTGAATGTTCCGGGCAGAACTCCGAATTCCATGTATATTACAGGTATCCCCTCTTTGACTGCGATCTCATTGATTATCCCGTGCAGCGGACAGAACTTGTTCCAAAGAACTATTTTCTTTGGTTTAACGATATGCAGTAATTCAAAGAAATAACTGTGAATCCAGTAAGCAAGCGCCTCCGGGTACCCTTTACCCGCATTGATATAGCGGCATCTTAGATTTTCGGCGGCGTGCTGCAGTTGCTTATTCTGAGACAACATTTTTTTCATGTCTTCCGTTACTTGTATATTGAGTTTTAACGGATATTCGCCCATCCTGAGAACAGGCGGAACATTCAGAACGGGTGTGCGTGTTTTGCTGCTCGACCTTTCTTCGGATAATGCGCTTCCGGAAATGACGACTATACCTTCATCATCGAACATGTTCTGAAGATTGGATATATAATTACACACACCTTTGTCAAATTGTGTGAACTCTCCGACGAACAGTGTGTTGTTTTTAAGATTATTACAACTCTGCGCTCTCATAAGGCTCCCTTCAATGCTCGCTTCGACCTCTTCTAAAAAGGTGGAAGTTTTCTGTGGAGGCGACATTTTTTGCCTCAGCGTTTTCAGTAAAGACTGTGTTTGGTCGTAAACACGAAGGGTTTTCAGTATTTTTATCGCTATTTTTTTCAGATCCTGCGTTGAATTTGCACTTTTCTCATTTTTATGCCGCAAATACCAAGCAACGAACGGATCAGAGTCAAATTTTATTATATCAGAATCTCTGAAACGCAGTTTGGATATGCTTGCCAGGTCTTTTTCGTCAGGGTTTAAAAGAAGGCGGATAAAAGCATCCCAGACCACGTATTTGCTGATATCCAGTGCTGTGATGTCCTCTTTGAACATATCTATGAAGTCTGAGCAGAAATTGAATATTGTTTCTTGTATCTGTGTTATGTTATCATCAGAAATGTACTCGTTCTCACATATGTAATCGAAACTGTCTCCGTTTTTCACGATCTCCAGAACACTTGGTTCCTGCTTCGAAATTATGTTTTCGATTATCTGATTGAGAATGATAGTATCGTTCCTTGTTTCAAACCCGTAATTGATAAAGTTTCGAATGTCGTTCGCATTGCGCTCTATGTCGGAAAGAGGTACGGATAGTATTTGATACCCTATGTTCTTCATACCGACTTCGTTTCTTATGAACCGACTTACGCCGCCGGTGTATCCCACATCAAATATCGCTACATTTTCGGAAGCGCCGATCTTGGTATTACAATATTCCAGCGTCGTTTGTATCCGTTTTTGTGAATTTTTTATGAAATAGTGCTCTAAGCATCCGAGAAGTGAGTAGTATCTTTCCGGAGGTCCGATCATATCCCCGATTGACATGTATCCTGCTTTGAAGAATGTTTTGAATATCTCTTTTATCTCCTCTTCGGATTCCGCAAGAAGCCTGTATCTTATGAATTCTTCGACCGTCATGTTTTGAGACGGCGGCATATTTTCCATTCCTCTGTATATGCCTGACTTATATCTTGAGTTGAACGGATACCTCACATTCCTTGTAAGATAGATAATATCCGTGTTTGGCGCATCAGGATAATATGTTCTCATCTCGTTGATAATTTTCTCCGGAAGATATCCGTCTCTGTATACCAGCAACAGTTTGTCGACTCCGGATGAAATGGAATCTTCCATCATCCATTTAATGAATGACAGCAGCATCGGAGAAAGCAATATTCCTAAATTCTCCAGTTTTCCGTCTATTGTGCTTGATGTTGAAAACGAGGTGTACGGATCATCGAACAAAACGTTCGCCAAATAACCGATCAGGAACGTATCGTCTATGTTTCTGTGTATGCTTGACATAGCTTTGAGTCTGCGTTTGCTCTGAAGAATGTTGATTGGGTTTGGTGTGTGGTATGCCTGCAGTCCTTCTTTTTTTGAGCTCTCCACATCTGCTCTGAAATTATCTCCCAGGTGAACGATCTCAGACGGAGCAATTCCTTTTTCGAAGTAATCTTCGACAATTTTTTTGAAAAGGCGTCCGTTTCCTTTTGTTAGCTTCAGTTCCGATGACAGGTATATTTTTGAGTGGCCGTCATAACCATTTTTTCGCAATACCGATTCAATGAATTCCATCGGAAGATACATGTCTGACGCTAATATCACTTCTTTCTGAGCTTTTATTGCGTTGAGATACAGTTCTTTTAACGCTTTTCTTGGACGCAGATATTTGAACTCCGTTGCCAGTTCTGTTTCTTTGATACGTTCCGCTTCTTCTCTGCTCACGCAATATATGTCTGAAAATGTGTCATATATCTCATCCAGAGTCACATCATCATAGCCGAAAGGTCTTCTCTTGCGAGCCTCTGTTTCTGCCAGTCTGCGCATTTGTAAGAACTGTGCGCCCACGTATTGCGTCTTCCTGCCAACTAATTTGAACATGTCCGTAGGGTGTACGGTCGGCCTTACAAGAAGAGTGTCGAATATATCGAAACTTACGACCTTAACGGCTGGATCCAATACACGGTCAACAATTCTTTTCCATTCTTCCGATGCCATATCTCATCCCACTCAAACTTAAAACAAATTAAACCGCATATTTTTACTATTAGAAATACTGTCTTATTATCAGTCGCCTTCCGGTTGTCGCATGGCGACTCACGAACTTAAATGTTTATGAAAAATCGGAAGAGCACAAATATACGTTTAACGCGGGCGCGGCAAAATGATTGTGAATTGTACAGTTGCATCATCATTTTAAGCTTACCGCAGAGATATCGTAGGGGCTAAGGCTAACAGAAAACGTAGAAATACTATTAGCCGTTTGTAAGACCGTGAGTACTGAGGACGGTAATCCCGGTCGTTTTTCTGATGCTATTAACAAAACCTTTCCATCGATATGGATCAATAGAGAGAACACGGCAACAAAATACGAAAAGATAGATTTTAATGATGTCGAATTCTATGATGAAAAAATCCTTGCTAACGTGGAAAAGCATTTATCAGAAAAGATTGAGGATTCAGAACACAGGAAATCTGAAATGACGTATAAAGAAAGAGCTTTCCTTCACGGAATAATCAGAAAAACGAAGCCGATGACGGTCGTGGAATTGGGCGTTAGCGCAGGCGGAAGCGCATGTGTGATCTTGAACGCGATGCGTGATATAGACGGTGCGAAGCTTTACTCTTTTGACTACAGTTCTGTTTGGTACAGAGACGCCGGAAAGGCCGATGGCCGGAAAACCGGTTTTTTGGTGGATCAGATAGTCCCTGAGCTTAAACATAAATGGGAACTTTACACCGGCGGTGTACCGTGTAAATATCTTGATGAACATCTGCCTGATGGCGGAATCGATGTTTGTTTACTGGATACTGCACATTCCAATCCCGGCGAGCATCTGAACATTCTGGAAATTTTACCTTTCATGAAACAGAATGGTATTGTTATTTACCACGACACGGCGTATCATTGCACCGATATGCGAAGAGCACATTGCACAACGTGCTGTGTTTCAATAAATTCGCTTAACGGAAAACGTATTCATCTCGGATCGGAAAAAATGGCGGGGCTTCCGAACATCGGCGCAATAATTCTTGATAAAAATTTTGAAAATATGCTCATTGCATTGTTCTCAAATCTGAGTTTGCCTTGGGCTTACAGAATAACAGATTATGATTTTATCGAAATGTTTGCTCATTTTTCAAAATATTATTCACGGGATCTGTTGCAGATCTATCTTTATTATTACGTCTTTTATACAAATGGCGGACTTAATAATGTGGAAAATGCGATGGCGATCGCTGAAAAACAAACTGTATGGAGTTTGCCCAAATTGAACGAGCGCTCCGCAAATTCCCGCAAAGAACTGGCAATGGCAATTCTTGGTCACATGTACCGTTTGAATGAAAACACAGAAAGGGCCATAGAATTATTGAAAAGAGCTTTAGACGGTAATGTCCTGTGGGCAAGGTATGATCTTTTCGATGTACTTTGGAAACGTAACAATCCCGGTGATGCTTCGTATATGCTACAATTGGTTGAACCGTTTGCGTTGGAAGAGGATGTCCTTTCGATGGCACGTCTGGGTCGTATGTACATGGAAGGCAGAGGAGTGAAGAAAAATACTGAGAAGGCCGTAGAATTATTGAAAAAGGCTGTCGAAGGGAATGTCTCGTGGGCCAAGACATTCTTGGATGAGATCCGTGACGGGAAAGGTCAATGATTTGGCATTCGAAGAACGCGGCAGTGAAAGTTTGCATCCGTTCGGCTCAGAGGAAATTATCTCTTATTATGTCTGTCAGAGATTTATCCGACCGGATGTTATTGTAGACCTGTAATATTCTTCTCATGCTGACATCATTACCTGTTATGATATTTTGGTGAAAAAGCGCCGACTCCTGTGTTCCGTCAACATATTTCAGCCTCGGATTGCGGTCGGCCAATACAACGGTCGTGCCATTCGCGACGGCCATTGTCTTCAGCCAGAGATCATCAGCGCCGGGGCACAGAGACATAAGATTTTCTTTATTGAACACTTCCTTGTTCAGCGACCCTGGAGGATACAGGATGCCGCTGCAGCCGGTTGCCATCGCCTGGTGGCTTCTGGCGTTATGTAAAGAATTGTCTTCCCATTTCCAGTCGCGGTACTTTTTAATACTGCCCATTTCGTCGAATGCTATTCTGTGCGCCCTTAGACATGATACGGAATTCGGATTTCTGAGATATGACGCGTAAAGTTTGCTCAGTGTTGATGGTTCATACAGAACATCATCATCAAATGTCACGATTATCGATTCCGGATTTTTTAACATAGCGTAATAATATTTTTTATGCGACTTCAGGTCATCGCACCATTCTATGGACAGTCCTTTTTTACAAAGGTTCAGAAGAGAATCGGGCAGATCTTTCTCTTTGTTCGGAAATTGTTCTTCCGCAAGATAGAGTATTACTTTATTCGGTTTAAGATACTGTTTGAGAATGGACTCAATGCACAGATGAATGGTGGATATTCTCGGCGGGAACGATGTCAGCGAAACGATCAAATCGTGTTCTTCCGATAATCGTATTTTTTTATGTGCTCTCTTATTTAAAAAGTTCCAGTATCTGTTTTCTAGAACAGGTACACCCTTTTTGAATAGTGCGGAGTTTTCCTTCATGTATGCAAGAGAAGCATTTGTGCCCTGATTGATAAGTGCTGAGCCGGCAGATACAATATCGCGGAAAGAATCCGTCAGCATATTCTCTGAGATCCTGTATCTCAAAAGTTTCAGTCTGTTCTTCTTTCCATCCCGTATGTATGACCGGACCATGGACTCCAGATCGGATCTGTGCTTGTCCATGCTTGCGTATCTTTCATACATTTTCCTGGATGCTCTTCCCATCTCCGGAAGTTTCGCAACGTTGTCGATCATGGTCATGATAGCATTTTTCAAACTGTCGGTATCGGCTGTCTTTACAATTATACCGGTTTCATTCGTGACCATGTATTTAGCGCCCACGTTCTCCGTTACAATAAGCGGCTTCGAAAGCATCGTACCTTCCAATGCAACCAGTGAACAGGATTCATCCAGTGATGCAACCACGACAACATCCATTGACGACATGATCTTGGTCTTTTCAACATCATCCTTTATCTCGCCCAAATAATGGACATTTTCCATTTCGGATATTTTATCGATGATCGTACTATAATAGTCTTTACTCCAAGATGGGCGCTGTCCTGCGAAATATAATTCACATTGGTTTTTGTAGTATGGATCCAGATCCTCAAATGCATCTATCAGAACATGATATCCTTTGCGGTGTTCTATCGTGCCCAATTGTATGAATCTTACCTTGGTGTGCGGGTCCGTCCTTGAATGCACGGAATGGTCTTCAACACAGTTATTGATTATTTTCACATTTTTATTGTATTCTTTTATGAAGCTTGCAGCGTATTCACTTACGCAGAATATATCTTTCGCACGTTTCAGCGTCATATACCTTTTGTAGTTCCGGTCTTTGTTGCAGAATCCCGAAATGTTCGTTGCCTCTCGAATATACCATATTGCCGGTATGTATTTCTTTATTTTAGAATAAAATTCATACGCAAATATTGTGTTGGCGATCGCGAAATCAAATGTTTTTATCTCATTGATGATGCGGCGGTTGTAAAGCAAATCCGGTCTGACTGTTTTTACGGGTATGCCCTGCGATTTGAAATCAGATTCCATACCGCCGGAGACGGGAGACCAGACTTCGCAGTAATATCCTTGGTCCAGAAGCACTTTGCATATCCTCAGCAGGCTGTGCGGCGCACCTGTATGAGAAAAATCATGGGAAATCAATAAAATTTTATTTTTTTTTTGTGATTTTGGATAATATTTTCTTCCGAACGTAATGGCATCCGTTTCATTTCCTTGAGATATCGCCGCATCATATGTGAAATTCTGATAGATCCGGCTGACATATTCCTCAGAAATCAGCATCTTTGAAAACGGAGCATATGCCGTATAAGGAGATATGGATAGCAAATTCCCGAACTCTTTTGTATGTTCTTCATACTTTTCCGCGAAATCCATCATACCTTTATGCATGTCCTCTATTTCTTTCTCGTTTTGTCTGCGCGGCCCTTTTATTAATTCGACGTTTCCTTGCGGATCGAAACCGTATTCTATCAATGAACCGTCAACCGATGAGAAAAGATATTCCATCGTCTGATTGTTCTTATGCGCGATATCATTGTCTTTTGAGAAGTGTGCGGCTGATATGTCCAGATTCTTTATCGGAGACGACAGGTAAACGTTGATCAGGCCTGCGGATACCGATGAAGACAGGATCTCATCGTTTCTGCCCAGAAGTAATGATCCGTGTATCTCGTATTTTGAAGATATGTTGTTTTCGATGAAATATTTCAGAATGGTTGCCGATGAACCCATCCATCCCACATCAACGATCAGAATGTTCTTATGACCGTTCAGCATTTTTTCAAAGTAAAGTTTGGCTGATGAGATCTGATCTTTGTTGTGATCCAAGACCGTTGATATATTATCGATTATTGTTTTTTTGATCTTGTATATGTTCCCGTTGTCTATCTTATCATGCCCGCGTATGTTGTTCTCTTCCATGATGCGGCCGAAATAATCCAATCCTATGCTTATCAGAAAATTATTGATCGAAACATTCCCGCCCCGTAGACTCCAGAAGGCTCGGTCTATAAGATCTACCATATAGCGCTCCGGAGCAATATTCATCAAAGCGTATCTGGAAACGTGTATGTACTCATTATCAACCGTACCGTATAATTTGTTGTATGTTTTGTGTATAACATCGCAGTCTCTGGCGCAGAACAGTATGAGATCTATGTTTTTCTCGGTCGCGATACTGTTTATGTATTCGCAATATCCTGCCAGCAATATTCCTCCCACTTTGTATCCGTGTTCATAATGAATTGATCTGTTCCAAGTACCGTCATGCAGCGAATTGTTCACTATCGCGCGACAAAAGCTTCCGCTGATGTCGTTATAACGCGGCTGCATGTATGGTTTCGACACTTCCCTGACACTGCGGTAAAACAGTGTATCAAAACCCCAGGTCTTCGAATTTTTGATGTCCGAGGAGTGATTGTCTCCCACATGTATTATTTTACAATCTCCTCCGTATCGTTCCCTTATGTGTTTCTGCATGGTTGCGTCTTTCTTGGACAATCTAAGCTCAGCTGAAATATAGAGTTCCTCGTAAGAATCATACCCGTTTGTTTTCAGAATTTCTTCGATCGCGTGGCGCGGTAGGTACATGTCCGTGGAAAAAATAACCTTTTTACCTGCCTCTATGAGTTTGTCAAACGCTTTCTTTATGTACGGATTCGGTACGCACATGCGCATTTCCAATTCTATTTCTCTCTGCATCCATTTATCCTTATCAATATTGTTCCTTTCTTCCAGAACACAATATATCTCATCCAGTGTGGTCTCGTCCGAACCGTGTTGGGAATATGCTCTTAGTCTTGCCTCTTTCTCAGCTTCAACTCTCACGGATTTGAAATTATCGAATCCCATTTCATGGGACATTATTTTGAAGACGTCTCTGGGCTCCTCGACTTTTCTGAATATTGCCGTATCAAATATATCAAGAGATATCAGATCATATTGTCTCAGTGTATCGAATAATCTTTTTTCTCCGGGCCTTCTGCCGACTTGGGACTCGATTATGGGCACATCCCCGTAATCAATGGGTTTCCTGACGCTTCTTGGGTTTTTACCTTTCATTTTGGCCAATTTGAGCCTCATGAGATATGTGCACATTTTGATTTTATGTTGTTCACTGTATCCGGGATTCGAACGTTTAAAAAAATTGTATTCTACGGCATAATCGGAACCCATTCCGATGAGCTTGTCAAAAATACGTTCTCTCAGATTCGACATGATAGCACAACGACCCTTTGCATTGATGTTTCTAATGATAAATATATATTTGTAAAACACGGAAACTACTAAATTTATTTCTAACGACGTACCGGGAATTTGCCTATACTACCGGCAAATGTTTATGTGTATGCAATCCGGAGTCAACGGACGAACGTAGCAACGATCAGTCTCTTAAGAAAATGTCGCGAGTGTATACTTTGTGAAGGACATCTTCCAGAGAAACATCCATACGGTTGGCAACGATGAGGTCTGATCGGTCTTTGAATTCCTGTATATCGTTGATCACTGAACAACCGTGATATTCCGAAAGATTCATCGTCGGTTCGAATATGATCGTTTCAATGTTGCGTTTTTTCAGATTGTCAATGACATCGAGGACGCTGGACTCGCGGAAATTGTCAGACCCGAGTTTCATTATCAGTCTGTATACGCCCACTGTTCCCGAGCCGACCGTGTCGGCTATCCGCTTAGAAACGAATTCTTTCCGTACACTGTTTGATTCGACCGTCGAACTCATGACCCTCTCCGGAACGCCGTTGTAATTGAACAGCAGCTGTTTGGAATCCTTCGGAAGGCAGTATCCTCCGTATCCGAACGATGGGTTGTTATAATAATCTCCAATCCGCGCGTCCAGACAGACTCCTTTTATGATGTCTCTGGAGTTCAGTCTGTTGATCTCCGCGAACGTGTCCAATTCGTTGAAATACGATATACGCAAAGCGAGATACGAGTTGGAAAACAATTTTATGGATTCTGCTTCTGTCGACCCTGTTATCAATACTTCGACATCCTTTTTCAGCGAGCATTCGCGAAGTATTTCCGCGAACGATGCGGCCCTTTCCTTCAGACGTTCATCTTTCGATGGTGTTCCTACGACTATGCGCGACGGATACAGGTTATCATGTAGTGCTTTCCCTTCGCGCAGGAACTCCGGAGAGAACAAAACGTTTCTCACGCCGGACGAATAAAGCTTTTCAACGAACCCTATCGGAACCGTGGATTTTATCACAATAGTTGCATCCGGGCATGCGGTGTTGACCAAATCTATCGAAGATTCTACGGATCGTGTATCGAACTCGTTGGTATTTGCGTCATAGTTGGTCGGAGTTGCAATGATCACGTAGTCCGATCCCGCACACAGCGAAAAATCATCGGTTGCCGATATTTTCGAAGACTTTGAAAGATATGTTTCTATGTCTTTGTCTAAAATCGGTGATACGCGGGCATTGATCATATCGACTTTTTCTTTGATAATGTCGATAACTGTAACGGGGTACCTTGTTGCGAGGAGTGTTGTCAGCGACAATCCCACGTATCCTGCTCCGACCACCGTGAATCTTATTACATTTTTATTATTGATAAAGGCGGGCATTTGTCTTCGCAACTCGTTCCTTATATTTTAGTTTGAGTTTACAAACACAGAAACAGCGGAACGAATTATGATTGATCGTGACCCGGTTGTGAGTTAGCGTTTGAGCAATTTGATATATCCTTAACAGGATGCCGTCTGGATGAAGGGTATTATTCTTGCAGCAGGTAAAGGAACAAGGCTCCATCCGATATCGCAGCCGATATCAAAGATACTGCTTCCGGTGTACAATAAACCGATGATATACTATCCGTTGTCAACGCTGATGCTCGCGGGCGTAAGGGACATAATGATTATTACAAATCAGAATGACCAGGAGAACTTCAAAAGGACTTTGAAGGACGGTTCCCGGTTCGGCATAAGGATATCGTACGCGATACAGAAGATGCAGAAAGGAATAGCGGATGCGTTCATCATCGCGGAAGATTTCATCGCAGGAGACAATGTCGTTCTCATTCTCGGGGACAACATATACCACGGCGAAGATATGAAAGAACTCTTGAAACAGGCGGCCCGGAACGAAAAGGGAGCAACGGTGTTCGTCTATGAGGTCGGCGATCCGGAGAGGTTCGGCGTTGCCGAACTGGACGGGAACGGGAATGTCTTATCGCTTGAGGAAAAACCGTCCGCGCCCAGATCGAATCATGCGGTGACCGGATTATACTTCTATGACGGCAGCGTATGCGGATTTGCAAAGGATCTGAAACCGTCGCCCAGAGGCGAACTGGAGATCACGGACCTTAACGAATTGTATCTGAAAAACGGAGCGCTGAAAGCGTGCATTATGGATAGCGGGTACGTATGGATGGACGCCGGTACATTCGATTCGCTGTACGACGCACATAACACAATACGCAACATCGAAAAACGTGAGGAAAAAATGGTCGCTTGCCCGGAGGAGACGGCAATGGAGCAGGGATTCATAGATCCGTCTGTGATGAAAGAATCGATCAAAGATGAAAAAAGCGAATACTATGATTATGTGCGGAAGAAAGCGGACAATCTCCTCGGATTGTGAGTTCGGCGCATCAGATATGCGTTTGCGGCATCAGCGCTCGGGTTACGTGATATCTAAAAGTGATGCGGTTGCATCCCTTTTAAATTGCATAACGGTATTTCGCATGACGGAGAACCTTGAATGACGAAAATAGTCAGTCGTCTGAAGGAATTGTATGATTACAGGTACATGATCCTGAGCCTTGTCAGAAGGGACCTCAGAGGAAAGTACAAGAATTCGGTGCTCGGAGTATTCTGGAACTTCCTGAATCCTCTGTTCCAGATAATAATCTACATCATCGTCTTCACCGCCATTCTTTACAGAGACATAGATGCATATTACGTGTATCTGATCGTCGGCATAATGCCTTGGTTCTTCTTCAGCGGTTCGCTCAGCGAAGGGTCCGGGAGCATCGTATCGCATTCCAATATGGTGAAGAAGATATATTTCCCGAGAGAGGCTTTGGTCATGTCCGTGGTGTTAAGCAGATTCATCACTCTTCTTATCGCATACGCCGTTGTTATTTTCATAATCTTCGTGACCGGTTTCGGATTCACCTGGTTCGCCTTCGCGCTCCTGCCGCTGATCTTTGCGGTGCAGTTCATGTTCACTCTGGGCCTGACACTGTTCTTCGCGGCGGTAAATGTATATTACCGTGATGTGTCGCATGCGCTCGGAGTTCTGCTGATGGGGTGGATGTGGCTTACTCCGATCGTTTACATGAGAGACATAGGCAGTGATATCCTTCAGACCATCATGTCTCTTAACCCGGTCACTTATTTCATCGGAGCGTATCATGACCTGTTCTACTACAAAGTCATCCCGAATATCGGAAGTCTTGGTATATGCTTCGCGCTGGCATTTGTTTCGCTTGCCGTCGGATGGATGATGTTCATGAGACTTGAGCGCAGATTTGCGGAGGAATTATGATGGTCGAAAAATTAGAGGGAAACATGGCAATAGACGTCAGGAACGTTTCAAAGACATACAGAGTGCGGCCTGCCACCAACCGGACGCTCAAGGATATTTTCATTCATCATGACGGGAAAAAGACCGAGTATAGAAAGATACTGCATGATATATCGTTCAGCGTCAAACGCGGAGAAGCATTGGGGATCGTAGGCAGGAACGGTTCCGGGAAGAGCACCATGCTGAAACTTCTGACGAGGATAATGGAACCGGACTCCGGGAGCATACAAATGAACGGAAGGACCGCCAGTCTTCTTGAGCTTGGAGCAGGTTTTCATCCGGACATGACCGGAAGAGAGAACGTTTACATCAATGCCTCGATATACGGTTTCAAGAAGAAGGATATTGATGTGAAACTGAACGACATCATAGAGTTCTCCGAACTCGGAGACCATATAGACGATCCGGTCAGGATATACTCATCCGGAATGTACATGCGGCTTGCGTTCTCCGTGTCCATAAACATGGATGCGGACATAATACTGATAGACGAGATACTTGCCGTCGGAGATGAGGCGTTCAAGGCGAAATGTCTCAATACTCTCAAAGAAATGAAAAAGAACGGTGCCGCCATAGTGCTGGTGTCGCATTCCATGAGCCAGATCCAATCCGTTTGTGACGAGGTCATATGGCTTGAAAACGGAAGGATGAGAGAGATCGGCGAATGCAATACCGTTTGCGGCAATTACACTGAATCGATGAAAAAAATATGAGTGAGGTAAGTATTTGAATAGAAGCGAGTTCCGCGGAGCGCGAAAAAATCCGCACATGTCAGCTATAAGATTTGAAGACATTGAGCCGCTCCTCGGCGGTGTCAAATGCTTTGGGTTTGACGTCTTCGATACTTTGATCCTTCGGCCTTTCATGAGACCGGATGACCTTTTCTCTTATCTGGAAGACAGGGAATCCGCCGAAGGATTCAAAAAAGAACGTATAAACGCGGAAAGAAGGGCGAGAAGAGAGATACATGAGGAAGCTGGAATAGATGAGATTTATTCTCTCATGGATCGGAAATTCATGCGTATGAGGGATCCGGAGATCGAAGCTGAGCGCAGGCTTACCTTTGCGGACCCTCATATGAAAGAATTGTACGATCGCGTTATCGCGCTCGGAATAGATGTTATAATGATCTCAGACATGTACCTGCCCGAGGATTCCATCGTTCATATACTTGAGAAGAACGGATACACCGGATACAGAAAAGTGTACGTGTCAAACGAATGTCGCAGGAATAAACATTCCGGTAAGTTATTTGATGTTGTCCTCGAAGATATGAAAATACGGCCGGAGGAGATGTTCTTCATCGGCGACAATGCGCATTCCGATCACAAGGTTCCGATGGACCTCGGCATTAAGGCCGTCAGATATGTTCCTGCCAAAGAAAGGTATGCCCGTTTACATAAGAACGAGATGAGATTTTACAATGGAAGAAGATGCTTCGGAAGTTCCGTCATCGTCGGGCTCGATATGCTCAGATGGGTCCGCGAGCCTTGTCATGATTACTGGTATGATATCGCATACAGGTTCGGCGGCCCCGTTTCCTCTTTCTTCACGCGCTTCATCATCTCCAACATAACAAAGGACACGGGAACGATACTGTTCATATCCCGTGACGGTTACAATCTGCAGAAGATATACGAAATACTGAGTGGCGATCCGATTGACAATCATTACGTTTACGCTTCCAGGATGTTCGCGGTAATATTCGGAGGTAACATCACCGACAACAAAGACTGTGCGGAATGTTTGTTTGAACATTTCTCGGATGCTGAAGACATTAAAATGCTGGGTCTCCCGGAAACCCTTTCCGTAAATGATCGTCTTGCGATCATCAGAGACAACACGGAAATTTTCAAAAGGCTCCTTGAGAAAGAACGGGAAAGATATTCCGAATATCTCTCCGGAAAGGTCTGCCGCAACGGGGATATCCTGCTTGTTGATGTTACAACGAAGAAATATTCATCGCAAAGGCTCATTCATAAGATGCTGTGGCCGAGACACCGCATAACCGGATGCTATTACAATCTTCTGGCGCACGGAAATTTTGAGCATTCGGCATACGCCGATCGTTCAGGATTCGGACTTAATTGGAACGAAGTGAATATAAGCGAATTCTTCCTCGGAAGTCCGGAGGCCCCCGTATCGGATGTTACGGCGGACGGCGTTCCTGTATTCCGTAAAGATATTGACGAATCGGAACTTTTCAGAATGAGCATATACGAAAACGTCACGAGAGGCGAGCTTGATTATGCCGCTGACCTCAAGGCTGTTTTCACCGACGACATACCGAATATCCGGTCCGATGTCCTGGACGGATGGATCAGGGGGCTTGTCAAAGATAAGGGATCATACGGACCTGGGCGCCTGTCGGATATCCGCTGGGCGCCCGATACGATGCACAACAGATACCGCAGCCTCATATTCGGACCGAAGGAGGTGCCTTATATGCTCATGGACAAGTTAAAGGACCTCATATACAGAATAAAAACGAAATGATATTGTGTATGATCGCAGCAGCATTGACTGTGAACCGAATGGGCAGTATTACATACTGTCATACGTTCTGCCATCCATGGGCAGTGTTCGCATAGTCCTCGTCGGACCGAAATACGAGGGCAACATCGGAGCGGTTGCCAGATCGATGGCGAATTTCGATCTCGATGAACTTTACCTCGTGGATCCGTGCGAGATCGGCGATGATGCTTACCGCAGGGCTAAGCACGGCTCCCGTATCCTGGAAAATGCTAAGATCGTGAGCACCTTGGCAGAAGCGGTCGACGGATGTTTCATCGTGGCCGGAACAAGCGGCATTGTCACGAAAGGAGAGAAGAACTATGTCCGCGTACCCATATCGGCGGAGGAGTTCGCTAAAAGGGCGGACGGATACGGAGAGAAAACGGCCGTTCTTTTCGGCCGTGAGGACATGGGACTTTTTCAGGAAGAGCTGGCGCAGTGCGATCTTCTTATAACGATACCCGCCAGCGACGCGTATTCCGTTCTGAATGTATCGCATGCGGCAACGATAGTCATGTATGAACTCTCGAAATACGTTGCGCCGGAGCCGACTCCCGCCGATCCGGAGGAAAAGGAAAGGATGTTCTCTTTCTTTGATGAACTTCTTGAATCGATAGATTATCCTGAGCATCGACGTGAAACAACGTCCGTAATGTTCAGAAGGCTGATGGGGCGCGCCGTTCCGACGAAGTGGGAATATAATACCATTCTCGGCGTGTTCGGAGACGCGTCCAAGATCATAAAACGGAAAGATCATTGAATCTCTGCGAACATCACCATATTCATTCCGCGGCCTTCCGGCCCTTGTATGAACACCGGCGTTCTTCCGGTTGTCTCGAGTACTTTTTTTGATATGGGAGTTTCATGACCGCTCGGTATGTTGCCGCGTATGAAGATCAGAGGTTCCGATATGATCGCAGCGTTTAACATTAATCCGTGTACAAGTGCGGCCGCCACTTTTTCAATGATCATGCCTTCCGCGAACGAGACCGTGAATGTTCCGCCTTTCATTTTCCGATATACCGATTCGCCGTCGTCCCCTTCAAGCATTTCCATAAGTCCCGTGAAAGATTCGCACATCATCTGATCGAGGACGCTGAACGCTTCCCTCGCACCGAGCAGCGGATCTATTTCCGCAAGCCGGTCGCCGTCCGCCACTATCAGTATGTCATATTTCCCTTTCAGATCAGCGAGCGCATCCGTCGCGATCCTTCTTCTTCCGGATTCGAACGACATTGGTATTGATACCAGCATTATGACGCGTGATCCGTTACTTTTGGCCATCTCCGCAATGACCGCGGCCGATCCCGTTCCGGTGCCGCCTCCCAGTCCCGCCGCTATCACGACGTTCATATGACCTCTGATGTGTTCATCGATCATTTCCGCCGCATCTTTTGCCAACGACATTCCTTTTCCGACGTCGCCGCCGCATCCCTCGTTTATCGTTCCGTCGCCCAAAAGTATCCGGCGGTTGGATCTCGACCTTACCAGTCCTTTGCGGTCTGTGTTTATCGTCAGTATATCAACGGCTGAGATCCCGGCAAGTCTGTTGACTATGTTGCATCCGCCGCCGCCGCATCCTACGACTATTGTTCCGGATGCGCCCGGGCGCTCCTTTTTTCTGAAAAATCTGAGCATTGTCACACCGATTTTATGCGTGCCCTTGTGTACTCTCTGACGGCATTCCGTATCGCGTCATCCAGCGATACCGAGTCGCCGTCCTGTACAAGCGTCTCGAGTTCCATGACCTTCGCTTTCGGAAGTTCCACCGTCACGCGGTCGCTGTTTCCGGACGGGAAGCGCGTTTTAAGAAAATCATCCAATGCTTCGCGTATTATGTCGGATGCGTTGGCGTATTCGCCGCTTTCGACCAGCCTTTGTATCAGTTCCGCTTTGTCAGACGGTATCCTTACAGTCATCCGCTCGGTAGTGTTCATGTTATTTCATCCGTAAACTCACGGAATATCACATAACGTCCTTATAAGATGTGACCCGCAATACTGCCGTGATCTTAGGTTTCCTTGAGGATACTAGATTTCTTTTACGATATCAAAAATACTTAATATTGAAAAGAAATCATACAAAGCAATGTTAAGACAAATAATCAACGTGGACGGAGAGTTGTGTGAAGGATGCAGCTTCTGCGCTAACATATGCTCTGAAAACGTAATAAGAATGACCGATGGTAAAGCAATCATCGTTCACAAAGATCGTTGCATAAAATGCTGCGATTGTATTCAGGTGTGTAAGACCGGTGCCGTATCGTTTGTCATTGAAGATATGGTTCCGTATGATGCGACGTCCGATCCGGCCCCTCTTGTGAAACACGCAAAGAAATGCGGCCGCACCGGTGCGGGGATCGGAGAAACTGCCGGATGGCCGATACAATTGAAGTTGGTACCGATGCATGCGCATTACCCGAGCAACACCGATCTGCTTATCGCGGCAGACTGCACCGCGTTCGCCTCACCGAACTTCCATGAGAAATTCATTCTGGACAGGGCCATTCTGATAGGATGCGCCAAGCTGGACCGCGAGGAGTATTGTCAGCGGCTGTCGCAGATCATAGACGGTAATGACATAAGATCGATAACGCTCGTGAGGATGGACATGCCGTGCTGCATAGATATAACGAGAATGGTCAAGGAAGGACTTGCAATGAGCAGCAAGGACGTACCGCTTAGCATAACGGTACTCTCGACCAAAGGGGCCGTTGTCAGATGTACGGATTAACAATGCGATGCCGTTACTTACCTCCGATGGCATCGTAGCAACTCCCCGAGACCATGTCTTATTCTTAAATTGCGGATATGTATGAAAAACGAGGCGTTCTTTCTTCTTTCACTGAATTGCGTCGATCATACGGACTGCCTTGAAACCGTTGTCAAGAAGCGAGGTTATTACTTTCTTTGTGTTGGCGATGTTCTTTTCCGTCTGTTCCGGTGACATAAGGCCGCTTCTTGACTCGACCATATGCCAGCTGTGCGTCGCTATTGTGAATATCCCCTCATTCATCGTGTCCGCCAGTCTGATGTAATCGTCCGGTGTTCGTATACCTTCGTGCATCGGCCAAAGGTATGCCGTTATTTTGTTTCCGCTGGCATCAACGCCTGTCGGGACGGGTATCTCTTTCAGTCCGCCGCCTATGTCATACGGGTTGAACACTGCGCTGATCGGTGCATAGACGGAAGAATCGTACACCATTCCGATTTCAGACAGTGCGGCCGTTATCTTGCCGTTCGTTCTCATATACGGCGCTCTGAATCCTTTCGGTGTGCTTCCCGTCCTGTCCTCTATGATATGGATGGAAGTTCGCATTATATCGATCAGTTGTTCAGAGGATAATTCAATGCCCGAGACCTCGCCCGTCATATCCTCATGGTCCAGACCATGCATGGCAACCTCGTTGTTCCCGAGATCCGCGGATATTTTTCCGAGCGTTGCCGCTTCGGCGAAGAACGTGGCCTTGACGCCTGTTTCGTCGAGCATATCCATAATGATGTCCGTTCCCTTCCCGGATGATGTGAACCGTGCTTTGCCTCCCGAATTGATTGAAACGGCATCGATCCTCCCGGGAATGCGTTCGTTCACGTCCCTGTCCACATCCACCGTGAAGCAAAGTCTTCTCATCGGGCGTCTCCGCAATGTTATGTGTCTTTCGGAGCCGACGGGTCCCGGACCTTCTTTATCAGCATCCCTTCGATATCCATAGGCCCCAGTTTTATCGCGATGTCCCTCGCGCGGTCCGCTTTAGCCCGGTTGTCCGCGTATATTTGGAACAACACATCACCCTTTTCCGCCCTTTGGCCTTTTTTGCGGAACAGTAATATCCCTGCTCCCTTGTCGGACGGTGCGCCGGCCGCCCTCGCTATTGTCACGAGATCTTTGTTGTTTATCGAGTGTACGTACCCCGATCTCACGGCTTTCACGTCATGGACGAACTTTCCCGTGTGTATGTCCTCGGACGTTATGTCCTTCTTGCCTTTCTGAGCTTCCACGATCTCCCTGAATTTTTTAAGGGCCTGACCGGATGCCAGGATCTCCCTTGCCTTGGTCGGCCCGTCCGGTATGCCTCCCATCTCCAGGATCATCCCGGCGAGGTCGCACGCTTTCTCGATAACGCTTGCGGGATGCGTGTTCCCTTCCAGTATCCTTATGCATTCCCGCGCTTCCAGCGCCGGCCCTATTGCGTTTCCGACCGGCTGGTCGCCGTAGGTTATCGCACATTCCGTCCTCATTCCCAGCTTGCTTCCTATTTCCATGAGGTCCCTTGCGTATTCTCTCGCTTCCTCCAATGTCCTTACCTTTGTGCCTGTGCCCATCGGTATGTCCACAAGAAGATGGGTTGCGCTGATCGCAAGTTTCTTGCTGAGGATCGATGCAAGCATCTTTGCGCGCGGATTTATGCCGAGCGGGTATTCAATGTCAATGACCATGTCGTCAACCGGCGCAAGGTTCATTGATCCGCCCCATGCGAGTACTCCGCCCACGGTCTCCGATATCCTTTTGAATTCCGATGCGTCGAGTTTCACGTCGCAGAAGACCTCCACGATGTCGGATGTGCCGCATGCGCTGCTTATCGCGCGCGACGAGGTCTTCGGTATCATCAATCCTGCAGCGGCGACTATTGACACCACTACCGGGGTTATCTTATTTCCGGGAACCCCTCCGAGGCTGTGGAAATCGAATACGGGAGTCCTGTCAAAAATTATCTTGTCTCCCGTGTTGACCATCGACTGCGTGAAATTTGCCATTTCCTCGATATCCATCCCGTTTATGTACAGCGCCGTGAGCCAAGCGGAGATCTCTATCTTTGAGAGTTTGTTCTCACGTATGTCAACGACGATCTCGTTGATCTCGTCCTTCGTAAGTTTCTGGGAGTCCATCTTTTTCCTTATGCTCTTCACGGAATCCGGTTTCGGCGAGTAAACAACGTCCACGGTCTGCCCTTCTTCCGCGCCTATGTCTGACATGACCTGCGGCGGCATCAGGATCTCCCCTTTTTTCACTGCGTCGGATGTGCTTACGACCGCCACCTGTGAGGTTTTTGCATCCAATCTGACTCTGTCCATCTGTTTTATTCCGAGTTCCCTGCAATCATCGTAATGCGCAACGACGCGCGGCTCCGATGAATCCGTGTCAAATGATCTTGCGATGAGTTTCATTTTGTTTCCTCATTCCGATGCTGCTTCGGTCTGTTGTCTGTGCTGCATATTCTTCCTGTAATGAGATTGATGGTATGCGTTAAAAACTATCGGGTGCGCCCTGTATAAAGGCAGTCACTTCAGGAACATCTCGGCAACTATACGCTTTGCCTCATCCATCCCGTACATGATGTAAACGGCGCCGAGTACCGCTTCGAATGCATCCGCGCGCATGTTGTCCTCTATGATGTTCTCGCCCGTCCTCTTTTTTCTGTGGCCCTCGCCTACAAGAAGAGCGCCGTCGATGTCCACTCCCGCTTCGATCGTTCTTGATGATATGTTTCTGTTGCATACCACTCGGTTCTTGAAATCCGTCATGGCGCCCTCGTTCATTTCCGTGTTTGAGTATATGTATTCACAGACTATCAGTTCCATCACGGCGTCTCCGAGGAACTCCAGTCTTTCGTATGACTCCGTTCTGTTGCTTCTGGACCTCTCTTCATTCGCATAGCTGTCATGGGTCAGCGCAACACTGAATATCTCTACCTCATCGTTACCGATGTTCCTCCTGCGGAACGGCGGTGCCGCCAGGAATTCCCGGATCTTCATTTCCCTGCCGCGTTCCGCCATGAGATCAGTTAACCGTTCACGATGATATAATCCTCGCCTCATGAAATGTGTAATAAGATTATCGCATCATCGTTCTCAATCGCATTAATTAAACTGTGTTTGATAAATGCGCACCCCTCACGCCGCCACCCTCTTCAGATCATTGAAGGCATCGATATTGTGACCGATCTCTTTTACCATGTTCTTGAACTTCTTGGAGGAAACATACTCTCC
>WQZU01000021.1 GCA_009780575.1 Candidatus Methanomicula labiotermitis | reverse complement strand
CGCAGGAATAGCGACAGCTCTCGCCCGTAGTAACGATCATCCGAAAATACCAATCGAAAACCGTGCAAAAACATCAAAAAACAACAGAATTCAGAAAAGTTTGCTCAGGGTGTCGAATTCACGGTTGTTACCATATCTATGTCATACCCTATGGCTTTGCTCAGATCGCGGTAGAATGCTGACAATCTGAAGATGCAGTCGATCTTTCCCCGTTCTATGCAAAAATCATAATCGCTTTCTTCGTTATGATCTCCGCGGGCCATTGAACCGAACAGATACACTTTTTTCACGCCGTATTCCTTTGCGATCGGTGCGACTATCGATTTCAACTCTTCGATAGACAGAACTGTTCAGTTCGCCACGTCCATGATATCACCGCCTGCATATGATTCACGGATTGTATAAACCTGTCTGCTGATTGCCGCTGTATGGATCTTTTTAAACGCCTTGGGCGCGGACCGATCACTTAGGTGAACTCCGAATGTGTTATCATGTTTGTTTATTTGTCATTTTAGGCTTTGGCTTATGACAGGCGTGTGTCTGTCTGCGCCGTTGTCTGTTGTTTTCTGCGTCACGGTGCTTCTGCATACGGTCTTGTTCTTTCTGCTTTTCCTGCGAACGCGGGATCATTTTTGAAATTGCCCTGAGCGTACGGCCGCGCTCATCTTTATTAAAATAATAATAAAGGGTAATAAAAAGGTTTAAATGAGGATGTAACGATGACTGTTTATGGACTCTAAACACATGAAATATTGTCCGAACTGCAAGCGGAATGTAAACACTGAGGGCAGGGTCAATTGGATCATAGCCATAGTTCTGTTGATATTCCTTTTCATCCCCGGAGTGATCTATATCATTTGGGGATTGGTGAAGAGGCGCTGTCCGATCTGCAGAACTCAAGACGGTATGCTTGAGGCGCCCCGGTTTGATGAAGAGACCCGGATGCCTTGATAACTGCAATCCGATTGTGAACTCGTCTCATAAACTCTTTCTCATCTTTCCAAATACTTATCGGATCCTGCGCTTTACGGTCTGCGTAAACGGTATAGATATCCTTGTTTCGCTCAGATCGCGGAACATTGAGAGCTGGCATATGCTATCGATCGTATTCGTGATCGAAAATATTGAATGGGGGGCTTGCGCCCCGTTGCCGTTTAAAGTTTTACCGGCGTTATGTGAACATCGATCCCCAGATCCTTTGCGCTCATGCCCATTGCCACACCGTAAAGCTGCGACAGGTGGAGCACCGGGAAATTGAATCCGAGTTCCTTCTGACCGGCGTCAAACTGAAGATGACAGAACGGACAGACGTCGATTATCATGGACGCTCCTCCGTCCTTTATGTTCTCCAGATTCGTCTTTGTGAATTTCAGCGCCGTTTCGCCGAATTGTGATCTCAGACCGCCGCCTGCGCCGCAGCACATGGTCTTCTGCCTGCGGGGCATACTCTCCGCGCCGGTCGCGGCGATCAGTTCGTCCAGTATCTTCGGGTTCTCGGCGTCGTCCAGCTCTTTTATGTTGCTCGGCTTCAGGAAGTGGCATCCGTAGAACGCCGCCACCTTGTACTCGAGCGGTTTCTTTATCGCCGCCTTTATCTTTTCGATGCCCACTTCTTTGTAAAGAACTTCAGCGAAATGTTTTACCTTCGTGCCGCCGCTGTATTTCAATCCTATTTCGGAAAGTATCTTGTTCACGTCATCGAGTAATTTCCTGTCCTCGTGCAATTCGTGAGCCGCGTCGAACAATGAACCGTAGCAGCCGTTGCATATCGTCACGATGTCCAATCCTTCCTTCTCCGCGAGCGCAAGGTTCCTTGCGGCCGCCGCAAGCCATGTCGATTTGCTGAACGATCTGATGACGCCGGGTGCGGGACAGCAGCTCGCATCCTTGAGGTCCGCGAGTTCAACGCCCAGCGCTTTGAACACCTCTCTTGTCGATTTCTCGATACCGGGGTATCTGAGAGGCGCTATGCAACCTAAGAAAAACGCATATTTTGCCATATTAGTTCACCAACTTGTTGAATCCCGTGAGTTCCAGTATTTTGTCAAAATCCGCTTTCGCTTTGGCATCAGCCATGACCGTCGGCGGGTTCTCGGGAAGACCGAGTTCCTTTCTGAGAGCCTTTATTTTGTCGTTGTTGTCCACCGTGTGGCCGACCGCGATCAGATTCTTTGCAACCTTTTTGTGACCTTCGTACATCTTTCCGCCTGCGGCCGCTATGTTCCTGAGTGCTGTTACAACCTCAACGATCTGAACATCACGCGGGCACCTTTCGGCGCATGTGTAGCATGTTGTACATTGCCAGATGTCGTCGCCGTTCACTGTGTTCTCCTTCAATCCCAACTGTGCCGCTCTCATGACCTTCCTGATCCTGTACGCCGTGATCTTTCCGGAAGGACAGCCTGCCGTGCAGGTGCCGCATTGGAAACATGACATGACGCTGGAACCGCCGTTCGCGGCGATCTCCGCCGTAAATTCCGGTACTGGTTTCACCATAGTATTACCCTGTGAGGCGGATGACCGTCAACGTATTTAACAAATTATGATGTTTCCGGAATAGTTTTGCTGTGCACAGCAATACTTCCCGTTTTACAATCGTTTTCTTTTAAGTTCGTTCAAAAGCCTGTCGATCATCTCCGACCTTGTCTTGTAAACCGCAAGTATTGAATGTCTTAAAAGCGAAGGATCAGTCGAACTGTGCATCCTTATCCCTTTTCTGATCAAAAGAATTTCATCAATGAAAAAACTTTTACCGGAGTCGAGAAGATCGTTAAGCGACAGCGTCTCCGCATCTATCGTATAATCCTTGCCTGCATTGTCCAGGTGCCTGAACGCGATCCTCTGCGCTCCGTATCTGTATCTTATGTATGATGGTCCTTTGTCCGCATGTATCATGTTCATTTGGCCTATCTCATGCCATTGAAGCGAATCATCGTCGAAGACATGCACCGGATCGTCAAGTATTACCATATCCGTTTCATCTTTTCTCAAAGATCTCATATTCATCTCATCATCCGATATAACGAGGTCCGCGTCCGTGCTCACTGACGATATTGCCGACATCAGCAGTTCTTCTGTCACCGGCGAGCATGCAACGGTGAACCTGCGTTCATATGATAATCTTTCACGGGCGGACGCCATTGATCTCAGTAGACCGTATCCGTATTCCGTGAGCGCCGATCCTCCCGGCGAGGATGTCATCACGCTTCCACCAACGGCCGATTCCATCTCCCTGATATGTCGGAACGCCACCGACGCCGTTATTCCGAGTGTTTTTGCGGCGGAGTTTATGCTTCCTGTCCTGCGCACAGCATCCAGTACCTCCATCTGTCTGTCGGTGATCCTCTTTCTACCTGTCGCGGTCGGCTTTATCCTTACATTCACGATAGTATCATCGGCAACGTATTAATTAAGCTCATCCGCATCATATCCCGTTAAGAAGGAAGTCGCCCAGACTTATCACTTCTATGCCATCCTGAGAACTTCTTCCGGTTAGGTCTCCGGTTACCAGTATCCTGCGGTAATGGTCTTTCGGACCTTTGAACGGCCGTAATTCCCGTTTCAGATTGTGTTCTTCTTCGATCGTGTATGTTACCTGAATGTATGTTCTCTTTCCGTCCTTCGTTGCCGTGAAGTCGATCTCCAGATCATCGTATCTTCCGGTCCTTACCTTATACCCCGTTCTCAGCAATTCCATGAAGACCGTGTTTTCCATCACCCTTCCTTTGTCGAGGTATTGTTCACCTGCTATGACATTCCTTATACCAATGTCGGTGCAGTAGTATTTCGCTTGTGTCTTCAGCAGCTTCCTGCCTTTCAGATCGTAGCTCTCGGCTTTGTAGAAAAGATAAGAATTCGTTACCGCCTTCAGATACCGTGATACCATGTTTGGATCCTTTCCCGTATATTTGGAAATGGATGCGGCGGTGACATTGTTCCCTATGTTGTCCAGAAGGAATCTTACCATGTTCTCCAGCAGAGCCGGGTCACGGATGTCATTCATACCGATGATGTCGTTGAACAGTATTGAACTGTAGATGCCGGACAGCATGTTCCCTGCATCTTCGTCTGTATAACTGCTGTTTATCACGGGCAGGCCGCCGCGCCTTGAATAATCATTGAGAGCGGCATGTGCATCATCCGTTTCGTTAAGTTCCATGAATTCCCTGAGCGTCATCGGATAAACGGGTATCTCAAAGAATCTTCCCGTCAGGTCCCGGGTAAGGCTGCTTGACAGTATGGATGAGTTTGAACCAGTGATACAGATGTCCGCATCATGATCGATCCTTAACGAATTGACCGCCTTCTCCCATTCTTTCACGTGCTGTATCTCATCCAGCAGGAAATATGTCGTTCCTTTCGATGATATCTTTTTTTCCAGGAATTCGTACAGGTCTGCCGCACATCTTATCTTTGAATATGCCATTGATTCGAAATTGATCGATACGACGTTCTCGGCAGGTACGCCGGATGAGAGCAGATGATCGCTGAACTGTGACAGGATCGTGGACTTACCGCTTCTTCTTATTCCGGTCAGCACTTTGATAATGTCGCGTTTATCCTTCATCCTTATGAGGCGGTCCAGTTGATCCCTGCGGATTATCACTTTCTTTGTGCTCATGATAATCGATATCATCGTCAGTATTTAAACTAATCTAAAAATGACTTACAAATCATTTTTTCGCTGTTTTCGGGAAAAATGATTTACGAATTATTTTTTGAAAAATGATCCTATAACGGACCTACGATGGACAAACGCGGAAGCTTCGACTCCTTTAAGAATCATGCGCGATATAGCGCAGACGTGGAACCGCATCATAACGACGCGAATAAGGACCCAAGATCCGAAAATGTTCTCGTGGTCGGCCTCGGAAGCCCCATAATGTCCGACGATGCGATAGGGCTCAAGGTCGTTGAACACATAGAAGCGATGAATCTGCCGGGCGTGGATACGCAGCAGGAGGCGATAGGCGGCCTTGACATCATTCCCGTGATAATGGGTTACCGCAGCGCGGTGATCGTGGATGCGATAAAGACCGGATCATACGATCCAGGTACGGTGATCATACTGGATCCCGAGGATTTTGAGCCGACGGTCGCGAATGCGTCCGCCCACGAGATAAATCTGGCGACCGCAATGCATATCGGAAGGCAGTTCGAACCCGCCGGAATGCCGGATTCCGTCAAATTCGTTGCTGTTGAGGCCTTAGATCTCGTTACGGTAAGCGAAACGATGACGGATGCGGTCGCCGATGCTTTGCCTAACGCCGTTGATGCGGTCCTCAGTATAATCGACCGGTTTCAGAGATCGATCTGATCGATTGTCATCTTTGACAGTTCCTTCATCTTTTTACCGTACACCGCGATGTTGAGCTTCTTTGATGATATCACGTCGTTAGCGACCCTCATGACATCTTCCTCCGTGACGTTGTCCAGCGCACTGAGGTCGTTCGTGAACGGTTCCGCTTTTCCGGTTATCATGAATGTCTTTGTCAGTCTGTACAATCGCGAATCCGTGGACTCCATCTTCCTGGCGGTCGCCCCTTTTATCAGGTTCCTGGCGCTTTCCAGTTCGTCCTTTTTGATGCCTTCGTCCCGCACGCTTCTGAAGACATCCGCTACTGATGATATCGCATTCATCGCATTGTTCTCCGTGGACGACAGATATGCGGCCATTGACCCGGCGTCGGAGTTTTGATCGATGGTCGCGAATATCGAGTACACCAATGCTTTCTCTTCCCTCAGTTTCTGAAACAGTCTTGAGCTCATACCGGCTCCGAGTATTGCCGTCAGTAACTTCAGAGCGGTCCTGTCCGGATGGTCCGCCGGATATGCGTGAAACCCGATCCCCGTGTATGTGTGATCCCCTTTCCGGGGAAAGAATCTGTATGCGGAGCCGGTCATTACCGGCCGTTCCCTTAAGACCTTCTTTCCTTCTCCGATGCTGTCGAAACTCTCTTCCGCCCATTTTACCGTTTCCGCAGGATCCACGGCGCCGCATGCGATCACCGCAACATTCGGATGTTTGTATCTTTCCTCAAAATAATCTCTCAGGTTAAGATGCGTGAGCGAAGACACCGTACCGATATCGCCGGCCTCGTTCTGCGACAGTTCATGACCGTCCCACAGCGTTTCCGCAAACAGTTTGTGGATATATGAATCCGGATCGTTTTCCCACATGCTTATTTCCTGAAGAACGATCTTTTTCTCCAGTTCCGTGTCATTCTCCGATATCAGAGGATTGACGCATATGTCCGCAACGAGTTCCTTTGCGACGTCGGACATCTCCTTCAGCGTTATCCCGTAAAAAGCTGTTAACTCCTTTGACGTGAACGCATTCATCTCGCCGCCTGTGCCTTCCATCTCCTTTGCGATTTGAAGGGACGTTCTTTTCTTCGTTCCGCGGAAGACCACGTGTTCAAGGAGATGAGATATTCCTCCCGTGTCTTTATCCTCATCCCTTGAGCCTGTTCCGACGGCGATCATGAAGCCGGAACTTATCGCTCCTTTGATGTTCTCCGTCACAACGGGTATCCCTGCATTCGTACGATCAAGCGATATATTTTTCACGGCCTTGTATCGTTCGATGGATTAATAGCGTTGCTGTATGATACATCGATATGACGGATTTCGCCCTGCACGAGTATAAGAAGATAATATGGAACAACCCGGCGGCGGTCGTCGGTTTCCCGAGCATCGGACTGGCAAGTTCCATCGCCGCTAATTTTTTGGCGAGAACCCTGGAACTTGAGATCGTCGGAGGTATCGTGTCATCGGGTTTCCCTCCTTACGCGGTCGTACAGAACGGCATCCCTTTGCCGCCCGTGAGAATGTACGCCGGCGGCCGCTGCTGCGACAACGCCGGAGTGGACTGTGACGGGCTGATCGTTGTAACGTCGGAATTCCTGCCGAAGGTTGAGCAGCACCATCTGCTTTCCGTCTCCCTTCTGGAGTGGTTCAGGGCGAATGGCGTAAAGACGATCATATGTTTGGAAGGCATGCCACAGTTCGATGCCGATGATCACCGCATATTCGGAGTCGGATCAACGGCCGCTGCAAGGGATATAATGGACAAATATTCCGTCCAGAGACTTGACGACAGCCTTGTGAGAGGGATATCCGGCGTAATGCTCTATGAAGGCGCAATGAGGAACATGGACGTGATCACAATACTTGCGCCCGCAAGACCGGATATGCCGGACCCCAGGGGCGCCGCGAAGCTCATGGAACCGCTGGCCAGGATGCTTCCCGAACTGAAAATAGACACGGAACCGCTGTACAAAGAAGCGGAAGAGATCGAAAAACGTATGGATCCTCACTCATCGGCGTTCGGCGACCCGAAGGACTTCCTCTACGGATGATCATCGTATCACTGAACGATATCTTGTGAGCTGTTCATCGCCGATCGGCGGACGGCCGGCGGCAAATGTTATATCCCTTACCGCGATGGAACCTGCATGCAACTCATACCTGCGGAATTTTTCGTGGCATCCGCATCAGCGTTCAGTAGAATATCCGACCTCAACGCATTCGATAAGGCGCTTATATCAATGGGCATAGGCGAACAGAACCTCGTTGCCGTTTCATCCGTCATACCTGCGGGCGCGAAGGAAACGGAACGCTGCGGGATGCCCATGGGCGCCGTGACGCATTGCGTGCTGGCACAGATGCGCGGGTCCGAGGATGAGACCGTATCCGCAGGGATAGCGTATGCGCTCAGAAAGGACGGTAAGGGAGGATATGTTGCTGAAGGTCATATACACGGTCCGAAGGATTCGCTTATCCATACGCTGAGTCAGAAAATGAACGGGATCTCCGAATGCCGCGGCGTTGAACTCTGCGGCGTAAGATATCTGACCGAGGAACTGACCGTTCCCAAAGGGCACTACGGCGCCTGCGTGGCGGCGCTGGTGTTCACAAGGTATGTGTGATGTACGGCATCACAGTCTGCGCTCAATGTCAACGCAAGCGCATAATAGACATGAGAAACGAATCATCCGTCTGTCCGTATTGCAACACGTTATGTAAGATCGACAGAGCTGCCATACTTTTCAGCGACATCAGCCAGAGCGTCGTCAGGAACGCGTTCAAGAACGCCGATGCTTCAAAATATCCTGAGCCGAAGAAAAAAGGCAGCGATCCGGATCCGCTGTCCACTCTGATCCGCGAGTATGAGAGAACAACCGGGATCGTTGAAAAACTGACCGTTCTTGCAAACGGCCTTACGAAGCTGAACGGAACGTTCACTCATGCGGACGTTGAAGATCTTTTTCCCGGAAAGGCGACGGATATCATAAGATCGATGAATGAGAGCGGGATCGTCTTCGAACCTGAACACGGAAGATATAAGGCGATATGATCACAATGGGATATCCTTCCTGCTCTTGCCTTCCATTCTCAGAACTTCACGTATTACCTTCGGCAATTTTACGTACACCGTGTGATAGAAGAATCCAAATGCCAGGAGCATGGAAAGTATCAGGAACGCATACATCACGAACTCTGAATGGCCCGCCCATATCTGTGATACCAGCAACTGATATGCGACGCTTATTATAAGCGCTTGTATAAGGAATTCGAACGGAGCTTTTCTGGCTATCCCTTCTCCCACTACCATTCCGGTTGCGGAGTGAATGAGCACCGTCTGCACCGCGATCACGGTAAAGAATATCCATGACACCACGTCTGTGCCTCCGAGCAGTTCTATGGCCCATGACGACGCATAGAACACAAAACCGAAGGCGAATGCGCCGCCTACTCCGAGACCGACCCCGAAACCGTAGAACACCGTGTCCGACTTCCCGTGGAATCTTTTCAAATTGATCACAATAAGTTTGGCGAGCTCGAACAGCAGTGCGAACATCACCGCAAGTATTATCGAAGCCCATGCCGGCTGGAAGAATGTGTAACCCACGAATATACCGGTCCCTGCCACCAATCCGACCGTGAACAGCTTGAAGAAGGACGGATCGCTGAAGAACGGCTGTTCCACTGCCGGGAATGTGTATTTCTTGAGTACCATGTACATCACCGACAGTGAAGTACCGAACCCTATGATCGCAGCGAGGATCATATTGAATTCCATACGGACCGTTAAGTGCGGTCCGTTAATAATCTTATTGCGCCGCTTTGCGGATGATCATTTGTTTTTCCGGGTTCATTCCGTACCGCCGGCGCGTTGGATCTTATCGTAATAATGGATCACCATACATGACGATTCGCATTCGCCGCAGGAATTGCATCTTTCGGAACTGACGTTCAGTCCGTTCTCTATCCTGATCGCTTTACGTTTGCATCTTTTTGCGCATATGCCGCACGAGGCGCACATCTGTGACCTGAGGAACGCTTTCACCGATCTCCCGAACAGTTGTTCCGCATCCGCCGCGTTCTTCGCGACGACGGACACCTGACCGCCGCCGAATATCTTCGCCGTTCCTTTCTTTGTTCTGAGCAGTGCTATTTCAAACTCTTCCGAATACTTCACGTCGCCGATCGTGCGCATCGCATCCCTGATGCACGAGAAATCATGTGATCTTGGAACCGTGACTATCGCTTCCATGGAGAAGCCTCCGGCCGCACACGGTGATGCGCCCTTCAGCATCCTCATCTCCGCCTTTCCGGAATTTTTTGCAGATATCTTCAGATCGATGTCTTCCGCCAGTTTGATCATCTTGGGCGGAAGCACCTTCCATCTCCAGAACCCCAGATCAACGAATTTGTCCGGTAGAAGATGATGTTCAGCGTATTCTTTCAGATGATCATTCCATCTTCCGTACATATCGGGATGCGTCTTCTCCGTTATGTTCCATTCGCTTGACAGGGATGAAGGACAAAGATAACAGCCGATGCGTTCCATATCGTTCTCGTAAAGCCTGTTGTAAGGCAGACGTTTCCACCATATGTATCCCCAGACATCGGATGAGGTCCAGTTCCTTATCGGATTCAGCGTCGTCTGGTTGGGAACGAACGGATTCTTTGACACGAATCCTGTTTTTGAGCGGGCGAACGATTCCAGCGCCCTGTTCCCTTCAACCGTTATTGTTCCTTTCGGAAATCTTTCGGATATCAATTCCGTTATGGGTCCGAGTTTGCATACCTTGCAGCACCATCTGAAATCCTTCGCCGGCGGCCCGAATGTTTTCACGTTATCCCAAAACGCATTTCCGGCGTCCGCTTCATGCAGTTTCAGACCGAATTCCTTTGAAAACGTTCTGACGTACTCTACCGTCTCCGGAAATTCGATACCGGTGTTCACGAATATCAGTTCCGGATCATTTACCGCGGTGAGCGTTATTCCGAGCGCCGCAAGCGAATCCTTTCCTCCTGAGAATGAGACCGTTACCTTTTCCTTTTTAGCTTTCACGAACGACCTTATGTCGTTTGCCGACGCTGATTCCATTTCTTTGAAATATGGCGCATTGGCGTCCGTGAACGTCTGTCTGTCCGCTGCCGGAGAGAGCGTTGCGGCAGGCGGCATTATATCACGGACTCTTACCGCCTTTTCCGCTTCCATGATGTCGCTGCTGTCAGTAAGCGCCGTACCGTGACCCGTCTTCCTGCCTTTTCTTATGATAAGCGGATCGCCTTTCCGGAAATCGCCGGTGACGGATATTATCTCGCTGCCGGAGATGTTCTTTCCTTTCAGATGTCCCGATATGCTTCCCAGTACGACTATGTTCTTCGTCGCTTCGGACAGAAGTTCCGCGCCCGCCTGCCTCAGTTCGAGTGCTGCTCCCCGTGACTGAATGTCATAACGGAGAACGGCTATCACAGCGCCGTGCGCTATCACCTCGTCCGTTCTGTCCTCTCCCGGGATCTTGTTGAAAAACAATGCTTTGCCGTCAATGACCGATGACGTACCGAAATTCTTGCGGAACAGTTCATTCAGCAATATACGGCCGCCGTCCATGCACGGCCTTATGTCTCCCGGGCTGTTGATCTCGAATGTTCTGAGCGCGGATGAACATCTCGCGCATCTTTCTCCGAGTATCAGGGTTCCGCAGCCGCCGCACCATTTTTGCGTTATTTTTCCGTGGGAGATGTTCTTTCGGACCACTGTTTCCCATACGGGTATCGATATTTATGGATTGGTTTTATTTATCCCGAATGAATCATGCAACGTGAACCATGAGGACAATAAACCCTGAAGTGAAGGCAAAATACAGCGCCGTTGAGGTCAGAGACATTGTGATCTCGGTCATTGTGCTTTCGGTTGCATTCACCATCATGTTCGACCGGGGAGGCAGCACCATCGACATCTGGACGCTGCTGGCCATATCTGCGGCGGTTGTCTGCGCAAGTTTTGTTACGCATGAACTTGCACACAAATTCGTTGCGCAGAAGTACAGGGCCTGGGCCGAATACCGTATGAACACCTTAGGACTGGGTATGGCCTTATTCGTTTCTTTGTTCGGATTCATTTTCGCTGCGCCCGGAGCCGTTTACATAAAAGGTAACATAGACCAGAGGAAGAACGGGATCATCAGCGCCGCCGGGCCCATTGTCAACATCCTGCTCGGAAGCGCAGCATTCGTCCTTTTCATGGCAACGACCGGACTCGTATCATCGATATTCTTCATACTGGCAAGCGTGAACGCATTCTTCGCCGTTTTCAATATGGTGCCCATAATGCCGCTCGACGGTTACAAGATCTGCAGATGGAGCCTTTCCGTATATGCGGTCATGATGTCTGCGGCCGTCCTTCTGCTGCTGGCAGTGTGGTTCCTCTGATATGTGAGCAACACGGAGCGATGTAACATCCGGATCAATATGCTATTCAGTGTATGAACACGGCAGTCCGGATCACATGTACTCTCTGCACGGATATCTCAGGTTGGTCAGTATCGAACCTTCCCACTGTTCCATCTTCCCCGGATTGAGTATGTTGTTCGGATCCATGGCCTTTTTTATTTCCCTGATCGTTGAGAGTGCGGTCGCCCTCTCCTTTTGGAAGTTTGGGGCTTTTGCTATTCCTACGCCGTGCTCTCCGGTCACGCTTCCGCCTAATTCCAAAGTTACGCCGAATATCTCATTCACCGCTTTCTCACCGCGTACCCACTCATCCGCCGACAGAGGATCCAGGAGCATCTTTGTATGCAGGTTACCGTCTGCGGCGTGACCGTACGTCGCAACGACAACGCCGTACTTCACGGCGATCCTCTGATATGCGGTCACAGCGTCCGGTATCTTCGAAACGGGAAGTATCATGTCGTCCGCCAGTGATACGGATACGTATCCCGGTTTCATCGAACTGAGCGCCACCATCACGGATCCTCTTGCGGCAGCCCATTTTTTTGAGATCGCGGGATCCTTGGTTGCTTGTACGTCCGATGCTCCGGCCTCTTTCGCCAATTCTTCAACTATAGCCAGTTCCTTGTCCACCGTCTCCGGTTCTCCGTCCACCTCAACCATGCAGAGCGCCTGAGAATTTGGAAGCGGATCATTCAATGCTATGTTCACCGCTTCTATGCTCACGCGGTCCATCAGTTCGCATGCCGACGGCACAAGCGGTTTTGCGACCAGTGCCGTAACAAATCTTCCTGCATCTTCCGGTGTTCTGAACGCGGCGAGCACCGATGCTGCCGCTTTCGGCCTGGCGGCCATTTTCAATGTGACCTCTGTTATAACACCGAGCGTTCCCTCGCTTCCGACGAGCAGTCTTGCCAATTGGTAACCCGACGAATCCTTCAGCGTCCCGGTTCCGCAGCGGACTATCTCTCCGTCCGCTTTCACGAATGTCATCCCCATCACGAAATCGCGTGTTGCGCCGTATTTCACCGCTTTCATTCCGGATGCGTTCAGCGCCACCATCCCTCCGATCTGCGCCGCTTCCGCACTGCCCGGCGCCGGCGGGAACTGCAGACCGTATTTTCCCAGGGTTGCGTTCAGATCGTTGTAAACGCAGCCCGCCTCCACTGTGCATAACATGTCGCCGACGCTTACATCTTTGATCTTGTTCATTCTGCTCATATCAAGAACTATGCCGCCTTTGATCGGCACCGCGGAACCGCACAGACCCGTTCCGGCGCCTCTCGGAGTTACCGGGATCCTTTCCGAATTGGCGATCTTCATTATCTCCGATACCTGCTCGGTTGTCCTGGGCTGTATGACCATGTCCGGCGACCTATGGAATATGGATGCATCAAAACCGTATGTGTATGTGTCCGCGGTCTTCACGGAATAGCCTTCCTTTCCGACGATCTTCTCTATCTTTCTGACTATTTCCTTATCCATCGGATCCGTCCGAGGACATTATTGTCTCACCGGATTATAAAACATGTCTTCTGACGATCCCGAGGCTGCCGACACGTTCTGATGATCATTTGCATGTGGAGACAACTTCATAAACAGAGACGCGATACTGGCCCGTATGGGCTTCAGAATCGTTCTTCTCGGTCCCCCGGGATCGGGCAAGGGTACACAGGCCGAAAAGCTGAATGATGACCTCGGACTTATCAGATTGTCTACCGGGGACATGCTGCGTGAGGCTGTTCGGGATCAGACGGAACTCGGAAAGATGGCCAAACAATACATGGACAAAGGTGCGCTCGTTCCCGATGACGTCGTCATCGGACTTATAGAAGAGAAACTTGTATCCATAAGAGAAGGTTTTGTTCTTGACGGATTCCCGAGGACGGTGCAGCAGGCTGACGCTCTCGGAAAGCTTGTGAGCATCAACCGCGTCGTGAATCTTGACGTCGATGACGATGAACTCGTAAGCAGGCTTACGAAAAGACGTTCCTGTCCGAATTGTAACGTTGTTTTCCATCTGCTCTATAAACCTCCGATGAAGGACGGTGTATGCGATAAATGCGGTGCCGCGCTGTATCAGAGAAGCGACGACGCCGAAGACACTGTAAGAGAACGGCTGAACGTTTACCGCAAGAACACATTCCCGCTGATCGAATATTACAGCAAACAGGGGATCCTCGTGAACATTGAAGGGAAAGGGAGCATAAACGAGATATACGAGGCCATAGAGGCTTCGCTCTGATCCTCACAGACGATGCACGCGGATTATCGATGATGACCGCGGCAGCATCGTCAATTCTTTTTTCGATACTATTTCGGTAATCGGCGAGTTCAGATCGTCCTTTATCTTTTCGGTAACGACAGGATATCCGCCGGACGCCATCATGACGTTCTTCCACGACGTTCCTATGTGCGATATTTCCGTTCCCGCAGACGTCAGTTCGGATATTTTGCCGTTTTCGGATATTACGAACAGTCTTCCGCCGTTCACCGTGCATGCGGTCATGTCTTTGGCGGCAAAGGCCGCAACGGACGCTTTGTAACTCGCGTCGCCGAATTTCTTTACGACCTTCTTATCAACTTTCGACAGACATTTTTTAAGGATGTCCTTTGCGGGTTTTTTTGTGATGTCATATCTCATCACCGAATTCATGAAAAGTTCGGACGCCATGTCGGCGGCGTCCGCTTCATTCCGGCCGTTTCCTTCAAAGAGAGAGAATATGCACACGTGTCCTCTCGTCAGCCTCATCCCTTTCAGATTTATTGTACTGGACTGCATCGTCAGCCGCACCTGACCGTTCGCCATCATGAGTATGCACACTCTGTCCGTGTTGATGTCCCGCTGACCTGATTCTGATACCCATGACACCGACAGGTCCTGCGACCGCACCTTTCCGATCACCTGAGCTTCGGATTTCATTGATGTGTGAACGCAGACGCATTATATTATGTGTTTTCCGAAATATTTTGACAACGGGAAACAATGTGGGAAAATTATTAAAAAGGGGAGTGTGTTAGGCGGTTCCATAGCCTCGTAGTGTAGTGGTCAATCATGCGAGACTCTGGATCTTGCGACCGCAGTTCGAATCTGCGCGAGGCTACCATTCGCTTTGAAGAAAATACGCTCATTCATCCGGTGTAAGCGCTTGATGCCTTTCTCCCAGAAGGCTTTGCCATGTGTCGTTTTCCGTGGACATTCTTGAACTGACGAGATGATAATATTCGCCGCTGTCTATGTAATCATTTCCTATTTTTAGGCTTATGATGTCAACGAAAGGGTCGGCGTCCGCATCGTCCGTGTGCGTATATTCTATTGTACAAAGCAGTGAAAAGAATATTATCTCATTCTCCTTAAGCGGATCTCCGTCCTTCCTTTGGACATGATATTCGAGCACCGATACCGGAAGATCCGCCGTCAGATTGAGCGGCGCGCCCGGCTTGATGTTTTTATTTATCTCCGCGGTTGCGACGATGCTCGTGAGATTCTTTGTTATTATTATTTCAGCATTCTTCGCCAGCGCCTCTTTCCCTCCGATGTTCTCCAAATACAGTCGTGGATTTCCGCGGAACGGATCCGACCTGAATCCTCCGTCCTTCATGATGAATTTCGGGCGGTTGTCCAATTCCTGCCTTTCGATCATCTTCTTATTCTCTTCCAGCTGCAGTCTGTTCAGCCGGAGCGTCTCTTCGCTCAGTTTCAGGTTCTTTTCGTAAAGTTCTATCGATTCCCTGTTCTGTTCCACTGATTTCCTCAGGATCACGTAGTTCAGAACTATCAATGATACCGTGAGAACCACGGCCGCTATGTTCACGAGTGTTTCAACCGACACCATCTTTAACAGATATGTGAATCGTAATGACGGGTATATGAATCATTGTAAGAAATCGTGTGTCACATGTCGCAATTGATAATATTGTGAACGATCCTCCTTATCTCCGGGATCCGTTCCTTCTCGAATTCCGGATGGTCCTTGAACCATTTCACGTTCAGAGGCGACGGATGAGGTAACACGTAAGCAGGTTTTTTTCTGATCTCCTGATCATTGAACACGAGATCCGTGAAACTCTCTTTCGGAAAGAAGAAATCCGCCGCCGCTTTCCCGATAAGGATGAAGATCTCATTGTTCACAACCTCTATCTCACGTTTCAGCCATTTCTGTGCGCATATCTTCGGAGGAGGGTTGTCTCCCTGATTCTTTGATTTCCCGGGATAGCAGTGTCCTACCGACGTTATGTAGAATATATCCGGATCATAGAACGTCCCGTCGGAGATGTGATACCACTGTTCTCTAAGCCTTCTTCCGCTTACGTCATTGAACGAGCGGCCGGTTTCATGCACATGCACGGACGGCGCCTGGCTCACCTGCATTATCTTCGCACGGGAATTCCCCATGGATATCGGTCTCGGCTCGAAACCGAAGAGGTCTCTGCACTCTCTGCATTTCAGCAGCTCCGCTCTGAGGGTTTCAAGCTTATCCACGTACCGGTATCCGTTTGCGTATATTTCATTTTCATCAGACGGATTTTCGTCTGAATCTTTCGCTTTCCTTTATCACGTCGCTCATGTTGTCATCGTTCACTATGACCACGTCCGGTAACTTTGACGGGAATGTCTTCAACATCGTGTTCATCAGATGCCTGTCCGGGTGTTCTCTCTCTGTCAGTTTGCCGCGGTCCCACGCGCCTATCAGAGAGAACACTCCTTCCAGTCCGTTGGAATAGAATTCAGATATAAGGACGGCTGCAACGATCGAGTTCGATGACATCACTGCAACGTTGGATCCTCTTACCGCATATTCGTCGCCGTTGAATGACATCGCAAGGCCTTCATTATCCCTTACGATGTCCATCGCCGGGAAATCGGAGGAGTTGCTGCCCACGTATGCTGTGCGGTCAAGATCCACTTCCGTCCTTCTCCTGAGGTCCATCAGCGCAAACGCCTTTTCATTGCCTCCCATGGGTTTCATCTCTCCCAGCTGGTACATCAGGTCGAAGTCATCGACCGTCAGCGTTATGTCTTCCAGATCGATCAGGATTGTCTCGTCTTTGTTGTCAAGATAACGGGCGCCTTTGTCCGACGAGACCTTCGGAACATTCAGTTTTGACAGTTCAACTATTGATTCCCGAGCTCGCCTCTTCTCCGATTCGCTCATATCCAGACCGTCAAATGATATCTCGGTGCATCTTATAACGTCAGGAGAAAGGTTCATCGCGTCGCATAGAGCGGCCGCATGATGTTCATATGATTCCGAGACTATCAGAGTGGACATCATCCGGTTCAGATGATGCATCGCGTCACATCCGGGCATCAGTCTCATGTTGTTCATGAAATATTCCTGAACGGAACTGTCTGTCGCGCCGGATGCTTTCAGCAACGGCACAAGGGTCCTCAGCGAGTCTCCGGACTTTCTGATGTCCGTATTAAGTTCAAACGACTGTATGTTGTCATAGGCCATCAGAACGTCATACATCTTTCCGCCGTTCCGTATGAAACGGTCGCACATACCTTTCATCGGATCCTTTGAATCCAGGAATCCGGATGCGGTGCATATTGTCTGCTTGTCCTCACTGAATCCGAGTTCCTCCATGTGATCGTATTCCATATTACTCACCGTCAGCAGCGTTGTCCACTTCCTCGGAAAGATCGAACGGGTCTTCTAACGGCGAACCCTTGTAAAAAGGTCTCTGCTCGATCAGTCTGAGATTGTTATCGGCAAATTGTTTTATCGTGGAGACTATCAAGGGAAGTTCGCGTTTTGCTCCGTCTTTTCTTATTCTTGCGAAGAGCGGTTCATTGTCCCCTTCTTCGGCCCTGATCTGTCCTATGGTCTTTGTTTTGAGCTTCTCATACATTCTTTCCCAAAGTTTGTCATAATCATTTCCGCGTATCGGGAATCTGCAGTATGTAAGCGTTGACCCTCTGTCCCATTCCTTGGTACAGAGGTGTATCATTATACCGTGCTCTGCAGCGTCTTCTCCGATAAGCTGCCATATGACCTCCTGCCACGTTCCCTTCGGACCGTTCGGGAGAGCGGGATGCAGATTTATTAAATCGTAAGAAAGACACGTCTCATCGTCCACCCAGAGCATATAACCTGCCAAAATGCCGATATCGAAACCATATTCTGAAAGGATCTTTCTCTTCTCCTTCCCGTATTCGTTTCTCCATCCTTCCTGATCCGTTTCCCAAAGGTCGGGACGGAATGTCTTCCATGAGAGCGTCACAAGCGGAATACCGTATCCTTTGACCATATCGAAGAACATTTCCCTCTGTTCCTTCTTCTGGTTGGGTTCCTCTTTATTATCCCAGTTGCAGAAGACGAACTCTATGTTTATGTCGAGTGTGCCCGCGTTCTTCCTTTCCATAACCGTCCTAAGCAGGTTCCTGGAACCGGGGCCTCTGCCTGTGGAGAACCAGCCCAATCTGAACATGCCGGTCTCTATGCTTTAGGAGTATTTGAGAACTACACATCAAACAATACTGTTAAAGAAGGTCCTTTCGGGTCAATGTTCATCATGTGATATGTTATTGCCTTGATCTCTGTTCTGGGCATATGCTTACTGAGATCAAGCTGTTCGCCGTATGCTTCGCATGATAGTCTGGAACCGTCAAATTTTACGATGAATTTTGACATTACCGCGGAATCCGCGTCCATCATGAACAGCAGTTCGGAGAGGAATGCGTACAATCTGTCTTCAATATCCTCTTCTTCAATATCGAAGGAAAATCCCATGGTGTGCTCTATCGTATCCGCATTGACCATTTGATCGAACAGGGCGTATGCGGCGTTCTCGAAGCACTCTTCCATTGTCTTTCCGGTGCATTTCACAAGTATGTCGGCCGTGTGCTCGAGCGTTTCATATCTCATCGCAATGGAAATAAGATCATGCTTAATCTTCGTTTCGCCTGAATGTTCTTTATTTTCATAAACCGAAATGATTATTATACGGGTATAACGGTTCATGTTTATGCGCATGGCGATAGTTGGTTGCGGATCCATAGGAAGCGAACTGGCGAAGGCCGCCGATGAAATGGCTGAAGTTAAGAGAATATATCTTTTGGACCAGAACGGAAAAGCTGCGGAGGCGCTCGCATCCGTACTGAAGAAAACGGTGGCGGTGCGTTCCATTGAATCGGAATTATATCACTGCGATCTTGTGATCGAGGCCGCCAATCAGGCCGCCGCCAAAGAATACATACCCAAGGTCGTCGGACGGGGCGTCGACATAATGATAATGTCCGTCGGTGCGCTTGTTGACGACGACTACAGGAACAGCGTATACGAAACGGCACGCAACGCCGGTGCCAGGATACTTGTTCCGTCGGGAGCCGTGTGCGGCACCGACGGCCTCAGTTCTGCGGTCATAGGCCGTATTGAAGAGGTTGAACTGATAACGACGAAGAACCCTGAAGGTCTGTCCCAGGTGAAATATCTTGATGAAAGGGGAATAGACATAAGCAGGATAAGCGAGCCGACGGTCATATACAAAGGCACTGCCCGGGAGGCCGTTCAGATATTTCCTAAAAATGTTAACGTTGCGGCGGCCGTCAGTATAATGGGAGTCGGATTCGACAGGACGAAGGTTACAATAATCGCCGATCCGGAAACACATTCCAATTCGCATCAGCTTACTGTAAAAGGAGAATTCGGCGAGATGGTCTCGACCACCAGAAATGTTCCTTCTCCGCTGAACCCGTCAAGCAGCCACCTCGCCGCATTGTCGGCCATATCCGCCCTGAAACGGATAATCAGGAACGAATGGGTAGGAATCTGATGAATCTTTCAAGAGCACAGAGGATAGCGTCCGGGTGTCCGGGTGTTGATGCGGTCGTTATACATAATGCGTCATCCCCGTTCCTGGATCCTCTGTTCTGGTATGTCACCGAACAGGCATCCGGTACATTCGAAGGTTCGTTCGCCGTGATATCGAAGGACGGTTCGCTTGACATCGTCTCAAGTCCTCTTGAAGAGACCACCGCAAAGAAAGGGTTGGGGACTGTGCACGTCTACGAGACGCGCGAGGAAAGGGATTCCCTGCTGTCCGGACTTTTGAAAAAATGTGACCGCATAGGGATATGCGGCCGCTCCGTTACGTACAGCGCATCCGAGTACATCAGGAAGATAGGCACCGCCGATCTGACAGACGTTTCATCGGAGATCGCCGATATAACGGCGGTAAAGGATGCGAAAGAGATATCCGACATAAGGAAAGCATCTGATATCTCATCGAAGACCGCGTCACGAATACCCGAAATGCTGCGTTCCGGTATGACTGAGAAGGAAATGGCCCGGATGATCGATTCTGCCATGAGATCGGACGGCGGCACCGGAAACGCCTTCGAGACCATATGTGCGTTCGGCCCTAATTCCGCTGAGCCGCACCATCGTCCGTCCGACCGCAAGATAAGGAAAGGCGATACCGCGCTTTTCGATTTCGGATCCAAATACGGTATGTATTGCTCGGACCTGACGAGAACGGTGTTCTTAGGTGAACCGGACAGCGTTCTCAGAAGAGCGTATGAGGTCGTCCTGAAAGCTAAGAACGCGGGCATGCTGGAAATGTATGACAACGCACCTGCTAAGAACGCGGACATCGCCGCAAGGAAGATCATAGACGAAAGCGAATTCAAAGGAAGATTCATACATTCATTCGGTCACGGCATGGGAATGAGCATCCACGAGTCGCCGTCCGTGTCATCGAGATCGGATGACACATTAAAAGAAGGGATGATCGTGTCAGCCGAACCGGGAATATATATTCCGGGTATAGGCGGCATCAGAATTGAGGATTCCGTTCTCATAACGAAGAACGGATTCAAAGAACTCACGGAATTTGATGAGATGATGACGGTGATATGATGCACGACATCCTTCACAAAGCCGTCAGGCTTATGGAGACAATGGGCGCGGAGTTCTGTGATGCCAGATCGCAGACTGTGAAAAGTATCGGTATACAGTCGGTGAACGGCGACATAAGGCATCTTTCCGATAAGACGATGAGCGGAGTCTGTCTGCGCGCCAGGATAAGCGGAAGATGGGGTTATTACACTTCCTCCTCATTCGATGAGGATGACATCGGGAATGCGTCATCGGAAGCTGTGAGAAACGCATCCGGAACGCCGGTGCAGTCTTCGGAGCTCAATGTCAGATCCATTAGAACAACGGCTGTGCAGAATGTAAAGATCCACCCGCGCGACGTCGATATGAAGGAAAAGGTGAACGCGGTGCTGGATATAGATTCCTCGCAGACCGCCGATATGGTACTGAACAGGATAGGAAGCTACAGCGAAGAGGTCAGCAGGAGCATCATCGTCAATTCCGCAGGTTCGGAGATAGACTGGGAAGAGGTGCGGACAAGACTCAGAGCGGTAAGCGTCGCATCCGACGGCCGAAGAATGGAAAGATATTACAACGGACCGGACGGAACGTGCGGTTTCGAGCTTGTCAGATCTGCGGATATAGAATCACTGGGAAGGAGCACTGCGGAGGAGGCTGTGCGCATGCTGAGCGCGAAACGTGCGCCGAGCGGTCCGATGACGGTGATAAGCGATCCGATGATATCCGGGCTGCTGGCTCATGAGGTCATCGGACACGCGTCGGAAGCCGACGAGGTCGCTAAGAGAAGATCGTTCCTTACGGACGCCGTTGGCAAAAGAGTTGCATCTGACGTAATATCCATGTACGACGACGGCACCGTGAAAGGGGCGCACGGTACGATACTGTACGATGATGAGGGAACGCCTGCGTCATGTACGGAAATAATAAGGGACGGCGTTTACAGGGGATATATGCACACCCTTGAGAGCGCATCCCGTATGAACGCTGAACCGACGGGCAACGGAAGGGCGGAGAACTTCGGGAAGCGTATATGGGCAAGGATGACCAACACTTTCTTCGGCCCCGGCGACCGTACGCTGGATGATCTTGTTGCAGACACGAAGTACGGGATACTTTGCGATAAGATGATCAACGGTATGGAAGATCCGGCGGGAGGAGGTTTTGAGGCCAAGGTGCTCCGCGGATTTCTCATAGAGAACGGAAAGATAACCGATATGCTGCAATCCTTCACATTGACCGGCCGGGCGCTTGAGATACTGATGACGGCCGACGCCGCCACCAAGGAAGTGATATTTGACGGAGGCATGTGCGGCAAAGGCATAGAGGACTGGGTGAACGTATCATCCGGCGGGCCGTACTGCAGATCGAACATCATAGTCGGAGGAGGATTATATGGATCTTCATGACATTGCGGCCGCTTCCCTGAAATACGCAAAGGAAGCGGATCATGCTGAAGTTTACACAATAAAAAGTTTCACACGGTGCGCATACATCGACGGAAGCAGAATAAGCAACATTGAAACGAAGACGGACTCCGGGATGTGTGTGAGAGTATCCTCCGATAACAGACCGGGAAGGGCGTGTGCAACGCTCAGCGGCAAGGATTCAGCGGAGAACTGTGTGAACTCTGCGCTCCGCATATCGGCGTTCTCGCCGAAAAGCGCATTCAGAGGATTTCCTTTGCCGTCGAAACCTTCCGTGAAGGTGAACGTGGTTGACAGGAAAATCGAGAACGTCACCGATTCCGAATTGAAGGATCTGCTGTCTTCCGTCATAGGGTCGTGCAGATCCGAGATACCGAGAGGATCGCTGAGGCTGTCGGTCATTGAGTCGGTTGTCGCCAACAGCAACGGTCTTTTGACGGAACATAAGAGCACAATGATGTACGGCCACTTCACATCCATGTTCAGAAGCGTGAAGAACGGCGAAGGAACAGAATCGATGTACGGCGTCAGCCTGAGAATGGATCCGGAACGCACGGGCGAGGAACTTGACAGGAAAGCAAGAGCGTCGGCATCTGCAGCGCCGTTCAGAGGAAAGGAGAAGATAACGATGATCCTGCCTCCGTGTGAACTCGGCGACATGATAATGTCATCCGCGTGTTCGGCGCTGAATGGAGAGAACGTCCATTACAAACGAAGCGTCTGGTCCGAAAAACTTGATAAGAAGGTTGCATCCGGGTCGCTGACCATAATTGACGATCCCGCTGTTCCGGGGCCTCTTTGCCCGAAAATCTGCGCGTGTAGTTAATTCCTGATCCGCTTTATGGTGTGTTTTTTCATTGCTGGCCGTGTCCGGGCGACACCTTTATATACATATACCTACATACGGTATATGTAGGTTAATACT
>WQZU01000020.1 GCA_009780575.1 Candidatus Methanomicula labiotermitis | reverse complement strand
TCTGACCCTCCTCGGACTCGAGGGGCCCGAAAAGAGATACGATCTGAAAGAGTATGACCGCGTGCCCAAGGCAATTCTGTACGGGTCAGGGTAATGTACCAATATCGGGCGAGAATTTCAGATACAATTCCATCCTTTTCTCGAAAGAACCTTTTATTATGGGAATTTCATAGATTTTATTATTGGAACCTCAGAGGAACGGAATGGGTTTATGATTTTGTTCAACACGGTCATTCATATGCCACTCGTTAAATATCCCCACTCTGATTGCGCCCCGGAATATCATGAAAAGAGAGTGTATCGCCATTATTGCATCATGCATCCATTCAGAATACTGTCATGACGGAGAACTCATGAACGAGGTTGTTTGAATGAGTGATATCAGAGTAGCGCTGATCGGCGCCTGCGGTAAGATGGGCACTCAGATCATCCATCGCCTTCTGAATACGGAAGGCGTCACACTCTCGGCGGCCTTTGACCTCGTGAACATAGGCAAAGATGTCGGTGAGACGATCGGAGCCGGAAAACTGAACGTTCCCGTCTCGGATTCGAAGGACATCTCATCCGTCCTGAGAAGGACGAAGACCGACGTTCTCATCGATTTTACCATTGCATCTGCAACCGCCGCGAACGCACCTGCCGCCGCCGCTGCCGGGGTCAACCTGATAATCGGGACAACCGGATTGACCGCGGAGCAGAAGACGAACATAACGGAATCCGTCGTGAAAAACAATGTCGCTGCCGTGATCTCATCCAACTATTCCATCGGCGTAGGCGTATTCTTCAAACTGATCAAAGACGCTGCCAAATATCTTGGCAACGATTACGATGTGGAGGTCATAGAAGCTCATCACAATCAGAAGAAGGATGCACCCAGCGGAACCGCGGTGACTGCGGCTGAGATAATAAGCAGGGAGATGAACAACAAAGAATATGTCTTCGGACGGGAGGGCATCTGCCCGCGCGGAAAGGAGATAGGGATACACGCGGTCAGAGGCGGAGACATAATCGGCGACCATACCGTGATGTTCATAGGCAACTCCGAACGTATAGAACTGCGCCACCAGGCCCATTCAAGGGATATATTCGTGGGCGGAGCCGTCATGGCTGCAAAATGGGTCGTTTCACAGAAGAAGGGTGTTGTTTACGATATGTCCGATGTGCTGAACTGATGCTGAAATTGACATAAAACACATTTTTAGGGTACCTAAAAGTGTGATTTGTTTACACAATCTTTTATATCAGTACACTTATGGTAAGATTGGGAAGATGCTGATATGAAAAGGCTCATCGAAGAAAAACTATTGCGGTGGAAGAACAGCGCAGACCGAAAACCGCTTGTCATATACGGTGCAAGACAAATAGGAAAAACACACAGCATCATGGACTTCGGCACCAAGAACTATGCTTCCGTCGCTTACTTCTATTTCGATAACAACCCCAGACTGTGCGAGCTTTTTGAGAGCGGTATATCATCGATCGCCTCTCTTATGGTCAAACTGGAGGCTAACATCAATCAGACCGTCTCGCCTGGGAACACACTGATCGTTTTCGATGAGATCCAATCATGCCCGGCCGCCCTCGGTTCGCTGAAAAGGTTTCAGGAAACTGCGCCCGAATACCATATCGTCGCTGCCGGCAGTCTACTCGGAGTGGCGCTGAACAGAAAACGTTCTGATGAAAAGACAGTATATTCATTTCCTGTCGGCAAAGTGGATGAACTGTATATGTATCCGTTCAGTTTCGAAGAATTCTTGATGGAATTCAATCCGAGACTGATACCTATAATAAGAGAAAGGTTTGACAGGAATTCCTCCGTTGAAGAAGGCATACACCAGCAGGCATTGGAATTGTTCCTTCAATATCTTGTTATCGGCGGGATGCCCGAGGCGATCCTGGAGTATAAGAAAACGGGCAACTACACGCTCGTAAAAGCAAAACAGCTCTCGATATGCAGCAACTATGTCCTGGATATGAATAAATACACGGATACGAGGACACAGGCGATCAGGAATGAAGCGGTCTATAATACATTGCCGTCTCAGCTTGCCAGAGAGAACAGGAAGTTCCAATATGCGTTGATCAAAAGCGGAGCAAGAGCTAATGATTATGAACTTTCCCTGAATTGGCTGGAAAAAGCGGCGGTCATAATCAAATGCAACAAGGTTACCGAAGGCAAAGAGCCGCTTGCGAGTTATGAGGATTTCTTGTCGTTCAAGATCTACATGAGCGATGTTGGTCTCTATTCGGCAAAAAGCAACAACTCTCATCTCTCGGTTTTAGGAAGAACCATGGGAGATACCGCAAAAGGTGCATTGACGGAGAATTACATCGCTCAGGAATTGAAGGCCAATGGGCATAAATTCTATTATTGGGAGAGTAAAAACCGCGCGGAACTCGATTTCGTCGTTCAGATCGAGAATGAGATAATACCGATAGAAGCAAAATCAGGAAAGGACACAAGGTCTCAAAGTTTGGACCTCTTCAGAAAGAAATACGACATTGAAACGTCTATAAGGGTCTCTGCCAGAAACTTCGGCTTCGAGAACGGGATAAGGTCGGTACCGCTCTATGCTGTTTGGTGTATCCGCTCTCACGGTGCATATCCCGAAAAATGATGACGTTCCGGTGCCGGATGCATGTTTGAAGATGCAAATGTTCAGTTCGAGATTGTAATCATTGTTTGTCCGTTTCTTCGGACTCGTTAATCATTGGCTTGAAATCATATTCTTAACGAACTCTCCGAGCACATCCTCCAGATCCGGATGGCCTATTTCGTGCAGATCGTATCCGATTTTCACGCAGGGTTTGCTGATCTTTATAACTCTCTGCAGGTCGATGGGCGTGGCAATGACGACCGTGTCGCAATCCGCCCTTTCTATTGTTTTTGACAGATCCTTGATCTGCTGATCGCCGTATCCCATTGCCGGAAGAATTTTACCAATGTTCGGATATGTCTTGAATGTCTCTGCAAGTTTACCGACGACGAACGGCCTCGGATCCACTATCTCGGCGGCTCCGAATCTTTGAGCTGCAACGAAGCCCGCGCCTATCTTCATTTCTCCGTGCGTGAGCGTCGGTCCGTCCTCAATGACGAGAACGCGTTTGCCTTTGATCAGTTCCGCTTTGTCAACGGTTAAGCATGATGCCGCGTCGATGACCGTCGCTTTCGGATTAACGAGTTCTATGTTTTTCCTTACGGTTTGTATATTTTCGAAGTCGGCGCTGTCTATCTTGTTTATCACGACAACGTCGGCAACACGAAGCGTCACCTCTCCCGGATAATATGAAAGCTCATGTCCCGGACGGTGCGGGTCCACGACCGTTAACATCAGATCTGGTTTATAGAAAGAGAAGTCATTGTTCCCGCCGTCCCACAGTATGACGTCGCACCCGCTCGGATCGTTCTCGGCTGCGCGAAGGATCGCTTCATAATCGACACCGGCATAGATCACGTTTCCGCGCATCACATGCGGCTCGTATTCTTCCATCTCCTCGATCGTGCACTTATGTTTCGCAAGATCTTCCACCGACGCAAACCTCTGAACCTTCTGAGCTTCAAGGTCGCCGTAGGGCATCGGATGTCTTACCGCTATGACCTTCAGCCCGTGTTTCATCAGAACCTCGATTATCCTCCTGGACGTCTGGCTCTTTCCGCATCCTGTACGGATAGCACAGACCGATATCACCGGTTTGGTGCTTTTGAGTGTTGTGTTCTTGTGTCCCATCATCATGAAGTCGGCGCCTGCGGCGTTGACCTTTGCACCCAAACCCATGACATACGCGTAAGGCACATCGCTGTATGAGAAGACACATTCATCCGCGTCAAGCTTTTCTATCAGCGCTTCCAGTTCATCTTCCGGGTGTATCGGTATCCCTTTCGGATATAGTGATCCGGCGAGACCGGCGGGATATTTCCGGCCTGCGATGTCAGGTATCTGTGCCGCGGTGAACGCTACCACGTTATAAGCCGGATTATCACGGTAGAATGTGTTGAAATTGTGAAAATCACGCCCTGCCGCACCTATTATTATGACATTCCTTTTTTTGATGCTTTCCATGGCCGCCTATCGCACCAACAATTTTAAGATTTTTCCTTGTTTTCGTACGAGTGTCCTTTTGCAAACGGTCTTTTCGATGCCGTTATCGTTTTCCTTAAAACAATGTCGGCCCGGCGTCCGTAAAGATATGTGACGGCCGAGAACAACGGCGGAACAAACAACGAAACGATGACAAGGGGTTAAATATGCTGTCAACTTAAAGGGTGACGCTAGGCTTGACCGGGATGTTTGGCGTATCCTTGTATACCGAAACCGTCAATATGCGGAGGTGACAGCAGGGGGCGGCATTTGCGGATCCCTCAGGCCCACTGAGTGACAGTGAAACTTTGTCTTGCGGGGTTGGCGTCTGTAAACCGGACGGCCGGAGGGTCGTCACGGATACATTTATCGCGGGGATCGGGTCAGGTCCTGACGGGAGCAGCCTTACCGTGAACTACCGACGCTCGCGAGGTGGCAGGGTCGAGAAACGACGTGGTAAACCTGTAGGGTGAAGCGGTGTCAACCCTTGTGGCCTGGCTTTGATCTTCTCGGACCGCAGCCGGTTATTATGTCCTTTGAGAAATCGAAAAGAACCTTCGACCGTCCTTCGGCGCATAGTATCATCTCGCTTGAATCATTGACCGTACCGACAACCGCCGCGTCGACATTCACGCTTTTGAAAAGGTCTATCAGACGCTGCGAATTCTCCGGCCTGCAGGAGAAGACAAATCCGTACCCTTGATAGGAAAGCAACCACCGCATTAGGTCCACGCCTTCGGGGCGAGGAATTTTTTCAATGTGGATGGATCCTCCTTTACCCGATGATTCAAGAAGCATGCCCATCGTTCCGACGCATCCCGGGTTGCTCATATCCTTTCCGGCAGTCACAAGACGTTCTTTCGCAACGGTGCACATCAGGGCCATCTGTTCCTGCACATCCTTGTCTTCTTTCTTGGTGGTTGTGTCCCACGCATATTTCAGACCGGGAGGGTAGGAACCGTCGAGGTCCATTGCAAATACAATGTCATTGCCCGCCTCTGCCGTGCTGCTCCTTATGATGTCCGTTCTCGGAACCGTCCCTATTATGGAGATGTCTATGGCGTTGTAATTGCAGTCGGGATGCGTATGACCGCCGACTATGGGCACATTGAACTTCCTCACCGCGCGCTCCATGCCTTTCAAAAGTTTGGAGCATATCTTTCCGTCGCTCATTGATATTATGTCGACCATCGCCAAAGGTCGGCCTCCCATCGCGGCTATATCGTTCACGTTCACGAGTACGGCAAAATATCCCGCATAGAAAGGATCCTCTTTGACCAGGGATTCCATTATGCCGTCCGCGGCGAACAATATGCAATCGTTCCCGTATGCTATGGCGGCCGCATCCTCGCCTTCCGATGCAACAATATCGGGAGAAAGATCGGTAGACAGAAAATTGACTATCTCGTGCACCGTGTTCTTCCTTGTTATGCCGGGGAACCCTCTTATCGTGGATACGATGACGTCAAGGTCCATATGTCCTCGATTGGTTATATTCGATAAAAAGGTAGCGATATCAAATAAGCTTAGACTGTTTGGTCTCCGATACTAGATGTCTCGATTCGGTGGAATCCAGGAAAACTGTGATAAGAACTTCCTGAAGCTTGTCGGACATGTCCGATGACGGCACCATTGCGTTCTGGTTAGTGATCACGTTTCCTCCTTTCCTCAAAGCTCTTTTGCATTCCGCCGTCTCATCTTCCGATGCGGGCACACCCGCCGGTCCCGCGACGCCCGCCTGCCTGAGCTCGGATTCGAATATCGGTCTTTTGAAAAGTTTGAACAGTGTGAACAATATCAGTTCGTCGGGATCGTTCGATATCCTGCGGCATGCTTTCCCCACCTGTTCGTATATGTTCTCGGAAAGCGTCTTGCTGACCTGATATATCTTTGAAGGAGGAACATCCCGTTCTCTTAGATATCCCATGTCCGTCATAGCTCTAAGATATCCCGTCAATATCAGTCTGTGGTGTTTGAACCCTTTCGAATCCAGGTTCTTGGCCAATGCGCTTATGGACGTACCGTCCTTTCCCAAACATTCCATGACCATCCTGCTGAAGTCCTTATTAGGATTGAACATCTTATATTGATAACAGATCTGATAACTTAAAAGTTGCCTCGGATCGGTGTCATTTCATCGCACATGCCGTTCAAATCGTCCGTTGAGACTGCGGTACATTCTTTTTGACGGCAGTGCGGATCGGCCGGAGATCCGTCCGATATTCCGGAAGAATTTGAATCGCGCCTAAACGGTGTTAAAGTACATCAGATATGCAAAAAAATATTAATAAAACGGATTTACAGAAAATGCTGGATATATAAAGATGATAACAAACATAGTAACAAATATGGTAATTAACTCGCATTAATGTTTTACCTGATCAGGTTCAAAAATTACTATATATGATACCGCTGTGTTATGATTCAGGAGATGCATGAATGATAAAGGGTAAGAAGGTCGTGCCCGGTTCGAAGAAGAGCGAATCTACGGATATAACGCTGTTCGTCAGAACATCGGACGAAGAGATCAAGAAATGGGATAAATCAAAGATATTTGATGCGCTTATGCGCGAGACGGACATAGGAGAAGAGGCGGCTCTGATCGTATCCAAAGAAGTGGAGAAGATGATCAGGAAGATAGAGATAGAATACATCACCGCACCCCTCATAAGAGAACTTACAAACGTGAAACTTTTGGAATACGGAATGGAGACTGTACGTAAACAGCACACCAGACTTGGTGTTCCTATATACGACGCGCGCGAGATAATCATGAGCCCGAACAAAGAGAACGCCAACGTTCCGCACGGGCCGGAAGCGACAAATCTCACTTTGGCGGAGAACATAAAGAAAGAGTTCGCATTGCTTGAGGTGTTCACTCCCGACATAGCGGATGCACACATGAGCGGACTCGTGCATTTGCATGACCTGGGCATGATAGACAGGCCTTACTGCAGCGGACAGTCCATAGAATACGTGAAGAAATTCGGTCTGAACCTTCCGAACGCGCTGTCAATAGCGAAGCCGGCAAAACATCCGGAAGTGCTTATAGAACAGATAATAAAGTTCTCTGCGGCTCTGCAGGGACACTTTGCGGGAGCTATCGGATGGGATGCGTTCAATGTATTCTTAGCACCGTATCTGGTGAACGTGGACGACGTGAGAATGAAACAGCTCGCTCAGATATTGATATATGAGTTCGCACAGCAGGCTGTCGCAAGAGGCGGACAGTCGATATTCAGCGACATCAACCTTTACTGGGAGACGCCGGATCATTTTGTAGGAGTTCCTGCGATAGGTCCAGGCGGCACATTCACCGGAAAGAATTATGAGAATTATGTGGCGGAGTCGCAGCGCTTCGTGAACGCCCTCATAAACGTGTACATGGAAGGGGACGCCATGGGAAGGCCGTTCTTCTTCCCGAAGCCGCAGGTCCACATAACCGACAAGTTCTTCAAAACGGACGGACACCGTGAATTTTTGCTCAGTATATCCACGCTCGCCTCGGAAAAAGGCAACACGTACTTCGTGTTCGACAGAGGGAACACCGCGAAGATATCGGAATGCTGCAGACTCGCATTCAAACTGAATGAAGATGATCTCGCCGAAGCGAGGCAGCCTTGGAAGATGAGGTTCTCCGCTATGCAGAACGCCACGCTGAACCTTCCGCGCATTGCATACATGGCAAACAAGAATGACGATCTGCTTTTCAGCATCATAACGAGATCCATGGAATTGGCAGTGAAGGCGCACATGCAGAAGAAGGAGTTCCTGAAGCACCTTCTCGATCTGAAGAACCACGGACCGCTGGCGCTGCTCGCCATGAACCTGGACGGCGAACCGTACTACAAGATAGACAGATCAACGTACCTTATCGGAATGGTAGGACTGAACGAATTGGTGCAGTATCACTTCGGACAGGAGATACACGAATCCAAAGAGGCGCTGATGTTCGGCCTTAAGGTCATAGCGTACATGAAAAAGGAATCGGAGAGGTTGTCCACAGAGTACAAAATAAAATTGCCGCTTGAGCAGACGCCCGCGGAAAGCACCGCATACCGTTTCGCAAAGCTTGACCTGAAGGAATTCCCGCAGCAGGCGGGTTCCGTCGTCAAAGGCAACAGGGAGACCGGTGAGCTGTATTACACGAATTCGACGTACATCAATGTAAGCGCGGATGTAAGCCCGATCGAGAGAACCAAAATGGAAGGTCTTTTCCACCCGCTGATAGAGGCCGGTGCACTGACGCACATATGGCTGGGTGAAACGAAACCGTCTCCCGAGAGCATCGCCGCATTCGTTGAGAAGACGTTCAGAAAGACGCAGAACGTGCAGATCGCGTTCAGTCCCGAGTTCACATCGTGTCTCGACTGCGGAAAAACCGCCAGAGGGCTTACGGCGACATGCAGATCCTGCAGTTCCGATAACATCGAAAAGATAACCAGGGTTACCGGGTTCTTCTCCAAGGTATCCGGATGGAACAAAGGTAAGACAGGCGAACTGAAGGACAGGATAAAAGGACAGGGCATCCAATCATCCTGATCCGAAACAATTTCAAACCTTTTTATATTCTTTTGACTGCAGGAATTACAATATGTTCGACTATGCCGAAGCTGAAAGGGTCATCGGGATGGCGGAGCGTAAGATCGATTCCCTTGTGATCGTGTTCGGTTCCGTTGTGTTAACGGAACCGCAAATAAGGACAGTGATCCGGACATCATAGTCGTGAAAGAATCAGATGAGAATAGTTTCATGAGCGGAGTCAAGGCAAGAATGGTGCTGGAAGACTCCGACAGACATCATAGTCTGCACTCCGGAAGAATTTAAAAGAGATCCATTGAACAAATACTCTCTCGCTCATGAAGCGATGACCGCCGGGAGGGTGATCCATGGGTCCGTATGATGATGTCGATGCCCTTGAACAGAGATCCGCGGAGGACCTTCACCGGGATATTGATCGAAAGCGATGATGAGCTTCCGGCGCAGACAGGTTCTTTCTGCAGCAGTTCATTGAAAAGAACATGAAGACTTGTTTGCAGGAGCGCGGCATCGAATACCCGAAAACGTATGATCCTCCTGCTCTTGAGAAAGTTTCCTCAAGAGCGAATAAACGATGATGATAAGGAACTCGCAAACATTCTTTCACTATTCGCGGTGCGAAGTACAGCAGACATCATACCTCCGATGGACGGCCGGCAATTGTTGGAAAAACCAAAAAATTTGCGGAATTGATTGAAACGCTGCGGGAAGATCCGGAAAGCGGTGTCACGAAGGTCGACCCATGACCAAAATGGGAAAACGGACAGTAAGCGTCGCATAATCCTTAATGATTTCGTATGAGTTTTTCTCTTAGTGGTAATGAGCGAGATTTTATCCTAATTGTACAACATACACCTACGAAGGATAAAAAACGAAGTTTTATATTCTATTAAAAAATGAGACGGACCGATACTATGGAAAGAAACATGATCATTGCAGTGGCCGTGGCTTTCATTTTGATTTTCTCAGCCGGAGCGGCGTTCATATTGATGAGTGACGACACAACGAATAATCGCACTGTCAGTATAGTAGGGAAAGTGAACTCGGAGGGATCCGGCATATTTGTTGTCGACAGCCCCGAACTGAAAGATCTGACGGCGGATATCGATGCATATAACCTGGATGCTCAAAAGGCGTTATGGCATAATCTTGTCTTCATGACTCCCGGTCCGGGTTCCATACAGCATGAAATGCTCAGAACATTCGTTGAACAGACATTGGAGATGAACTTCCTCCAGAACAGAACTATCAAAACCGAACCGCATACTGTGTACTGGGCCCAGGTGGCGCCGGGACAGATGGAGCTTAGTTTCAAAAATCTCGGTTACCACGGAGGCATCACATGGGAACCCTGGTTCTCTCAGATAATCCTCGGTGACAACAATGCACGAGAGGTCGCGAGATCCGCTGATCTGTCGCCTGGCCACCCGTGCTGCATGATCGTTGTAGATGATGATTTCCTTAAGAACAACAAAGAACTGGTGCTCAGATTCATGTTGGCCTACGTACACGCGGTCGGGTGGGTGAACGAGGCACTTGCGCAAGGAACGGGAGAGATGTACGAGAGTCTCATAAACTACGCCTGGATAACCGCATACGCCGGTACCGGGTCCGTGCCTGCTGAAACGAGGTCCATAATAGAGTCGGCTTTGAAGCACACGACCTTCGGTTATGAACTCGACGGATTGAGAGGATTCATTGCCGAGATCGCGGAAGCGTGGGAAGAAGCGGGCAGGATAACCCAGTCTATCAATAACTATTGGGCATTTGCGGATAATCTCATCAACTATGATATATATCACAACATAAAGTTCAATATCGATGCTCTTATAGAGAATTACATGAACACGGATGGTCAGCCAGCGGCCGGCACCGTAAGGCTCGGTCTTCTGCAGAACGATCTGCACCAGATCGCCGTGAATATCGCCAATCTATCGACATTCAGCGGATCGCCCGTTGAGGGTAAAAGTCTCTTTGAAGTGTACGGCGTGAATGTGGTCACGGTAGATCCGCAGCTGAACGGTAACTTCGTCATGAATCTCTTCGCGACGGGCAGTATAGACATAGGGGTGCTGGGGCTTCCTCCGACACTGTTGAGATCCGCTAACGGTATCTGATCGTATGGCATCCGAGAACAGCAAACAGTTCCGGTACGACGGAGACAACCGGATCCACAGGTTCCTGAGAACCGCACTGATATCAGTAGTGTCCATCTCAATGCTTGTGATGGTCTGGTGGGTCGTCTCCGTTGCCGTCGGATCTCCTGCCATTCCGGCTCCGCCCGCGGTGTGGGAGGCTTTCATCAATCTGATGAACCACGGCGACAGGATACTTGGCTACACTATGATGGACCACGCATCCATAAGCCTGAGAAGATTCCTGTTCGGTTTCGCGATAGCATTCGCTGTTGCCGTTCCGCTTGGCCTGCTGATAGGTTATTCCAAAATACTCGACGAGTTCACGAAGCCTGTGCTTGAACTCCTGAGGCCGATAGCACCGATTGCGTGGGCCCCTATACTGCTCTTTATAACGAATCCCACGTGGGCTCCGATACTGGTGGTGTTCGTAGGGATCGTGTTCCCGCTGCTCACGAACACGATATTCGGTGTGAAGAAGATAGACAGGAATCTGATAGACGCCGCAAGGACGCTCGGTGCGAATAAAATGCAGACGTTCTACAAGGTGATGTTCCCTTGCACTGTACCTTACATAATGAGCGGCATAAAGATAGGATTGGGGATAGGATGGATGTGTATAATAGCCGCCGAACTTTACACACAGCTCGACGGAGGCATCGGGACATTCATACTCATGCATACGGACATGGGCAATTGGGCGAACGGGTTCGTCGGAATAATATTCATATCAATAATGGGACTCCTCACCGTCGGTCTCGCCGAGTATGCGCATAGGGCTATGGTAAAAAGGATGGGGATGGAATGACCGAATACATACGATTGAACAACATAAGGAAGGTCTTCAAGAAAGATGACAGAGAGACGGTTGCCGTTGATGATGTCTCTTTTACAATAGAGAAAGGAGAACTGATATCGATACTCGGACCGTCAGGATGCGGTAAGACGACTGTGCTGAGAATGATCGCGGGACTTGTTGAACCGACGGACGGCGAAGTGATCGTTGACGGCGTTTCGGTCAGAGAACCGGGGCCGGACAGAGGGATGGTCTTTCAGGATTTTGCATTGTTCCCGTGGCGTTCCGTGCGGAAGAATGTGGAATTCGGACTGGAGATCAGTAAAATGCCCAAGAACGAAAGAAAAGAACGCGTTGACAGATATCTTGAGATCGTCGGCCTTACCGATTTCGCCGACGCACGCGTTCATGAACTATCGGGCGGAATGAAGCAGCGTGTCGGCATCGCAAGAGCGATGGTCAACGCTCCTAAGGTCATCCTTATGGACGAACCGTTCGGCGCGCTGGACGCCCAGACCAGGAACATAATGCAGGCCGGCCTTGTGGAAATGCTTGGGAAAACGGATCAGACCATTGTCTTCGTGACGCATTCGGTCGATGAGGCGGTGTTCCTTTCTGACAGGATCGTTATATTGACAAAACGTCCGGGTAATATCAAAGAGATCGTCAGCATCGAAACCCCGAGGCCGAGGGACCGTTCGTCCGCTGAGTTCACTGCGCTCAGGAAACGCATACACACTCAGCTTGAGAAGGAAGACGTGATGAAATAAATCACATCACGCTCGTTTCATCACTTTTCCGATGAGATCCGAGATCTCATTCCGATATGTCTGGATCAATCGATCCTTTTCCATATTTCGGGCTGCAAATTCACCTGTGAATCTCATGCTGAAATGTTCGCAGAACATCTTCAGCGGTCCGCTAACATCCGGTGACGTGTTCTCTGCATCACCGAATGCGATCATGACCGCCATGTCTTTGTCCTTTATCCTTTCGGCGAACGCTTCGTTGAATTTGCAGATCGGATGCAGTCCCTCGATGAACAGGTTCAGGGAACCGGACAGACCGAAAGTGTAGACCGGGCTTGCAAATATCACGAGATCGCTTGATGCGAACTCTTCCGTAAGTCTTTTGAGATCGTCGTCCGGTCTTGTGACGCCGCAGTCCATGCATCCTTTGATGTTCATATGATACAGAAAGAATTCATTCGTCTCCGCACCGGCCTCCGTCAGTAATGACGACGCATATGACGTCAGCGTTGAGACCGCATCATTTTTCATCGGACTTCCGTTGAATATCGTGACCTTCATGCGTACGTATCTTCTTATCCGTACAAAAACGGTTCATATACTTTACAGATAAGTTCTTTAGTGTGTCTCATTATTATTCATCATGGCAGAACCGGAAAAACTGCTGCAGCACCGGCATTGCGGAGCGTGCGGCAAAGCACACACGGAAGAAGGAAGATTCTGTAGCGATAAATGTAAAGAATCCAAAAAAGGTGAATTGACCAGTAAAAAACGCCAATTGTTCCTGATTTGGCTTGTGTTTGCGATCATAACGGTCGTTGCCATATTATCCATGTGATCCTTATGAAAGCAATGTTAGGCGGCACATTCAACGTACTTCACGACGGTCATAAAGCTCTCATCCGAAAAGCGTTCGAGCTTTCCAATGAGGTCATTATCGGACTGACCTGCGACAAGATGGCGTCTTCCGGCAGGAAAAGGGTGAATCCTTATTATCTGCGTATGAAATCATTGGTCATTTTCCTTGAAAGTATAGGAAAGACCGCTGAGATAGTTCCTCTGTCAGACAAATTCGGATCTGCCGCTAAGATAGAGAGAGGTTACCTCATTGTTTCCAAGGAAACTGAGAAGAACGCTTCGCTCATCAACAAGAAAAGAGCTGCCGCCGGCCTTGAGCCTTTGATCGTGTCGGTCATTGACATGGTGAAAGGTAAGAACGGCTTTGAACTGCACGCCCGTGACATATTGTCCGGAGAATGTTCCAGGGACGGCGACACGAATGTTATGACAATAGGAGTCGGATCGCTGAATCATGTTAAAGTTGAAGCGGTCAGAACCGTCATGGAGAAGATATACGGAAACGTAAGGATAATTCCCGTTGATGCGTCAAGCGGTGTTCCGGAGCAGCCGTTCGGTGATGATGCGCACAGAGGCGCCGTCAACCGTGCCACTGCTGCGCTTGGCGCGCATGAGCTTTCCGTCGGTGTTGAGGCCGGCATCTTTGAGATGTATGGTCATCTATACGATGTGCAGTATTGCGCGATCCTCAGTAAAGACGGTAAGATGACCGTAGGAATGGGTTCCGGTTTCAGATACCCCGATAAAGTGGCGGAGCTCATAAGGAAGGGGATGACCGTCAGTGACGCGATGTCAAACGCTTACGGGCGCGCAAGACCCGGCAATAAGGAAGGCGCCGTCGGAATACTGAGCAAAGGGCTGCTTGACCGTAAAGCGCTGACGGAACAGAGCATCACGGCGGCAATGATCCCCCGTATATGGGACGAACCTTAGAAAAGTCCGGTCGATATGCTTCCGGATAAACCGCTCACATTCATTTCAAAGAAGATCACCGGATGATTCACATCGAACTTTGTTATCACATGAGGCGACATCTCTCCGAAATAGCCCGCGCATACCCCGTTTACCATGATCTCGGCTCCGCGCCCTTCTATGAACGCCGGGTAGGAACACGGCCTTAACGTGAACCGGATGCGCATCTCCCTGAGAACGGATTCCGCGATCGATTTCATTTCGGTGAAAGATGTTCTGGAGTGTGTTGCAACAGCGCACAGAGAACGCTGTCTTTTCGTATCCGCGATCACGTCTCCGATCTCAAACACCCTTTGCGGAAGGTCGCGGTGTTTGTTCTTACGTATAACGCGCATCACGCTCGGCAATAATGATGATCGCAGACATGTATGATCTTCCGTTATGGGATTCTTTATTTTGACAACGCCTTTGACCGGTAACCCGGATATCCCGAATTCGTCGTCCTCGGAACTTAACGTAAGGGTTGTCACTTCCGTGTATCCCAGACCGATCATCACATCCCTGAGGCGGTCGGATATCAGCGTTATGTTGCTTTTCCTTCCGCTCGTTTGCTCCAATCTGTGCGAAGACCCGAAATTCTCGAATCCGTGACCGGCCGCAACGTCCTCGTATATGTCCACCTTATGTATGATGTCCAGACGTGTCGGAGGCACAAGGACGGATATGTGTTCACCGTCTTCAGCGGCGTCCATGCCCATTCTCCTGAGCGCCTTGATAATGCCTTTCGATCCTATGCGCTTGCCTATGAATCTCTCGCATTCTTCAATCTTTATTTTCCATTCCAAAGGAGTAAGATCAGGGGAATCGCATTCTATCATCCCCTTCATTTCAACTGTTCCGATGGAAGCGCTGCGTTCAGCGAGTGCCGTCACAATGATGTTGAGCGCACCTTTGACCATCTTGAGATCGGTGCCGGTAACATCGACGAATATATTCTTTGTCTCCGTTGTTACCGCGGTCAGCGATCCGTTGATTATCGGAGGGAACGAAAGGACCTCGCCGTTCGAGTCCGATATCACAGGATATTTTTTCTTTCCTGCGAGAAGGTGTGCGTATTCAATGCCTTTCTCATGTTTCTCAAGTATTTCTCTGAGATCCCATTTCTCACTCTTTGCCAGCGGAACGAATGATATCTTTTCCGGAGCGGCTGCTCTGTATGTGAAAGGAGGCTTTACTTTATCGAGATCGTGAACGCCTATCGCAACCTTTGACCTTTTCCTTCCGATCGTGAGATGGAGTTTCTCCTGCATCTCCATCAGCGATTTAAGAAGATCATCGCTTATCTCGATATCAAAAACAGCGGCGCAGAGGATGTAAGGCCTCACTTCCTTCACGCTTTTGTCAACGTTGACCGTTATTCCGGTGTCTGTGACGCCGTATCTTTTCATTCCTTCCTCGATTCCAAGAAATGATCTGAGTGATCTTGCCAGCCCTTCCGCCGAATAGAGGTCCGGCCGGTCGGGGAAGAACTCGACCGCCATATCGTCTGTGTCCCCGATATCATGCATATCGGCGCCGATCATCGGTATTCTGTCAGCGAGGACATCCTTTGACACCTTCTTTCCTATAAGGCCGCAAAGGTCGCCGTACCTGAAGTTTATGACGGGCATACACCTTTGAACGGAAGATCACTATAAAGAAATTTTCACTTCGGTGAAGTGTGTTTTATATCCTATCGTTACGTATCGCGGAACATGAGGATAGCTATCGCACAGGTAAGAGGCCAGATCGATGACCCTCCGGCAAATGCATCGAAGGCGAAGATGCTCATTAACAACACTGACGTTGACCTTCTGATATTCCCGGAGATGTTCGCAACCGGTTACGACAGGAATTGCGGCAGGTTCCTGGACAACATGGACGCGATGTTCATGAATAAGCTGAACACACAGATATCAAAGAAAAAGAATTCCGTGCTCTTCGGCTGCCCCGTCTCCGATGGAAAGAAGATATACAACTGCGCCCTGCTGTCGGACGGCGAGAATCTACAGGTCTACAGGAAGATACATCTTGATTCGGACATGAGATTCCCGGAACGGGATACGTTCACCGCCGGCGATGAACCGACGGTCTTCAACTGCAACGGGTTCAGATTCGGCATTGTGATAGGGAACGACATAATGTTCAACGAACTGTTCAGATGGTACGCGATGAATGATGTTGACGCAGTTATATGCATATCCGCCGCGCCGGGCGATGTTCTTGACCGTTATGAGAAGATATTGCCTTCCAGATGCGTTGAGAATTCTTTGGAAATAATCTTTGTGAACATGGTCGGTCCGGACCCCGGGATCACGATGGCCGGAGGAAGCAGATACGTATCGTTCTACGGAGAGGTTGAAGCTAACTGTACCGACAGCAGCGACGTCCGTATAATAAAGCTGGACACGGAAAGGATGAAAAGGTCCAAAGAGAACCGCCGGTTCCTGAAAGAGATCAGAACGGACATAAAATGGGCTTAACGCCCGAGTTCACTGTGCGCCTTGCCCAAATGCCCGGCCGCCTGGGCGCCGAGCGTCGAAAGTTCGCCCGCCAGTACTGTGACCGCAACGATCTCCGCCAGCTTCCTTGCTTTTCCGTTGCCCGAGCAATCCATTATCTCCAAGGCTTCCGTCTGACACGGCAGTCTTGTTCCTCCGCCGACCGTGCCGACCTCGACGGACGGCATCCTTACCGAGATGTAAAGATCGCCGTCAACGGATTCGCATACGGTCATCGTCATGCTCGCTTCAACGACCTGCGCCGGGTCCTGACCCGTCGCTATATACAAGGCCGCAACCATGTTCGCCGCATGGGCGTTGTGGCCGGCAGATCCGGCCATTGAACTCCCTATCAGATTTTTGCGCGTGTTCGTTTCGATCACGGATTCAACCGATGTGTGTAACTTCGTCTCAATTATCTTACGCGATATCAGCGATTCCGCGACAACAGTCTTCCCTCTGCCTCCGATCGCATTGATCCATGCCGGCTTCTTATCAGTGCACATGTTCCCGGAAACTGAGACAAGCGCTGCACCCGTTTCCTTCTCTATGATCCTGCAGACGGCTTCCGTTGCTATCGTCACCATGTTCATACCCATGGCGTCTCCCGTGTCGTATGACATTCTTACAAAGAGACTGCGCCCGTTTGGAAATGTCTCTATGTTCATGAGTTTACCGTGCGATGTTGTTTTTCCGACAGCGTCACCGATCTTCTTCATGTTGCCGGATATCCATTTCATAACATCGGACGAGTGTTCGATACCTTTTACACGGAACACGGGTGCCCGGGTCATCGCATCCTTGAAAACCTTGACGTTTGCGCCGCCCGATGCCGTTATCAGTGACATTCCGCGCGCTACGGATGCCACAAGCGCTCCTTCGGTCGTTGCCATGGGAACTATGAAATCGCCTTTAGCATATTCTCCGTTTATCTTCACGGGGCCGGCGAATCCCAAAGGTATCTGTGTCACGCCTATCATGTTCTCGATGTTCTTTGACGCCGCCGCGGGATCGAATGAATAATCGGATATGCTTTTCAATTCCTTGTTAACAAGCTTCTCCACCGCTTTGCGCCGGTCATCAACATCGCTGCGCTGATTACCTCTGTTCTTAAGGCCCGTGTTTTCCATCGGTCATCAATCTTCCGAATGATAGATAAACATTCTCCATTGCCGGGGTCATATTTTTAATATCTTACGGTATGGGCGTATACCGGTGACAGTTTTGGAACGCCGCGGTGACATAGGTTCGAGAAGGGATCGCAACATGATAAGGGCGGTCCCGTACATTGTTCTCGTGTCGGCGCTGTCGGGCGTGCTGCTGGCAACCATAGTGTCGATGTCCGATTCCCATGAACTCGGTCTTATCATGACGGTCTTGTTCTCACCGTTCGTGGTAGGTTTTGCCGTTCTTGGCGTGTATTCGTACATATACCGCGAAAAAGGATTGCTGAGCAAACGCACCACTGCGTTCATACTGCTCGTGATACCGTTCATTGCATCCCTGATGCTATTGGCGATCACCTCGTACGCCATGCCGGATATGGCGGATATGCTGAGCAAATACATACCTTTCCAGGCGGAGAAGACCGTTGTGATATTCGTGAGCGTTTACGCTCTTACCGGAATAATGACGTTCACAAGCCACGGCGTCATTTCAACCGTGGTCGCGTATTTCAGAGTATATACGGCAAGGATCTATCTCAGCATGGAGAAGATAAAGAATGATGATACAGACACAAGGAGAAACAAGATCAGCAGATGGGTCTACGACATTCCGAACATAATAGATGTGGACCATGTTGAACTTGAGCCTGTTCCCGACAAAGGGAAATTCCCGCTCAAATTGTTCTCATCGCTGGCATTCAGCATATTCGCGCTCGGCCTCTCCGTGAGTTCATACATCTTCCTGAATCCGATATTCCACAGTTCGTTCACGATAGAGGAAGCCGTTATAGTGACAATAATACTGACGTTCTTCGTACCCGTACTGGTGATACCGTGGTTCATCACCAGGGACACCGGCGCCAAAATAAAAAGTCAGGCCAGAGATTATTATCTGTGGAACGGTATGAAGAAACGTCTGTATCAGGGATTGTTCACCGTTGTGATCTTCCTTTCGTTCTTCATGATCTCGATGTACATCGGCTTTGACGTTGTCCGTACCTTGTATACCTATGCGGGATACATCGCAATAACGGCGTTCCTCTCGATGCTTTATGCGTTCATATATGCGAACTATTACTACAAAGGATTCAAGGAAGGCATCGTGGACAGTTTCAACGAAGCGAAGCGGTGTGATGTTGCGGTCAAGCAATACATCAGGCAGAAGTGAGTGTTCGGAAACGCTTTATCAGTTTGTTCAATTAAACTATTATGTTATCACGGTCATGACGAAACATGGCGGACCCCGTGTACGAGACGATCACGAGAGCTAAGAATCAGGCGCGCAGCGGAAATCCGGAAGGCGCTGAGAAGACGCTCGAGGATTATTTGAAGACCGACCCGTACAACAATAAAGTAAGACTTGTGCTTGCACAGATCCTGGTCAAAGACCTGAAGGACAAAAGAGCGGCGCTCATGCATCTGGACATAATGCTCGACATCGATCCTGAGGACGCCGACGCCAGAAAAGCACTGGTAACGCTTCTAAGGGTCCAGTCCAAGAACCGCATCGAAACGAACGGGCATTACAAGAAACTGATGGAACAGTGTCCTGACGATGTTGATCTTATGAACAGTTACGCCGTGTTCCTGAAGAATCAGATGCTTGATTTCAGAGGTGCCGCGGAAATGTATGAGAAGGCATTGTCCAAAGATCCGAAACGATCGGATATCCATTACAATTACGCGATCATCCTTGTGAAGGAAATGAAAGATTACGAATCCGCAAGAAAACATCTTGAGGAAGCTGTCCGCACAGACCCCGGAAACCGTGATGCGAAGATCGGATTGGACCGCCTGATAAAGAAAAAATTCAGCGGCAGTACCGAAAGAAAAGGTATATCAGGTTTATTTAAAAAATGAAGTAACCTGACGAAACATATTCAGAAAGGCAATTATACTGCTATTCTCTTTTGTAGCCGGTGATAAGAAAATGGAATTAAAAGGTTCTAAGACAGAGATCAATTTGGCCGCCGCGTTTGCCGGAGAGAGTCAAGCCAGGAACAAATACACATATTTCGCTTCGCAGGCAAAGAAAGAAGGTTTTGAACAGATAGCCGACATATTCATTGAGACTGCGGAGAATGAGAAAGAGCATGCAAAAATGTGGTTCAAACTGCTTCACGGCGGCAGTGTTCCGAAGACCGCCGAGAACCTTAAAGCAGCCGCCTGCGGTGAGAATTACGAATGGACCGAGATGTACACCGAATTTGCCAATGTTGCAAGGAAGGAAGGGTTCAACGACATCGCGGATGCATTCGAAGGCGTTGCGGTCATTGAGAAGGAGCATGAGGAAAGATTCCTGAAACTCCTGAAGAACCTTGAGAGCGGATCGATCTACAAGAAAGGCGACACCGTCATGTGGAAATGCCGTAACTGCGGTCACATCCATGTTGCCAAGGTCGCTCCCGAGAAATGCCCCGTGTGCGTGCATCCGCAGGCGTATTTCGAAGTTCGCGCTCAAAACTACTGACGGTGCCCCGGCACCGTTTTTTATTTTAACCTTATCGTCTCAAGGTTCTGCGGAGCCTTCGTCTCGATGTTGAACATCTTGTATATCGATGACGCCAGATCGGTGCATTTCCTGTCTTCGCCGTGACCGATTATGATCTTGTCCGGCTTGGGATCGAGCGACCGTATGTAATTCATCAATTGTTTCCGATCGGAATGACCGGAGAAACCGTCGATCGTCTCGCGGTTGATCTTCACTTCCAGATGCAGAGGGTTGCCCTTCTCGTACAGCGTTATGTCCGTACGTCCTTTCTGTATAGTTCGTCCGATGCTCCCTTCCGACTGGTAACCAACGAATACCAGCCAATTCTTCGGATTGTCGGCCCATTCCTTGAAGTATTCCATGACCGGGCCGCCGGACATCATGCCGCTTGTCGCTAAAACAATGCATGAATCGGGCGAGTGGCATATCTCGCTTCTCATAGCCGACGTCTCAACGCGTCTGAATATAGGCGAAAGGAACGGATTCTCGTTCTGCTGGAATATCTGCGTCCTCAGCTGACTGTTCAGATATTCGGGATATGCTGTGTGTATGGCGGTCGCCTCCCATATCATCCCGTCAAGATACACCGGAACGGTTGGCATGCGGTTCGTGCGCATCATTTCCTCTATTACAAGCATGACCTCCTGCGACCTTCCGACCGCAAAGACGGGTATGAGCACCTTTCCGCCGTTCTCCGTGGCCTGCGCAAGCACCTTCGTCAATTCATTGGCGGCGTCCATTCTGCTCGGCTGTATGTCGTTGTAACCGCCGTACGTTGATTCTATGACCAACGTTTCCAATCTCGGGAACCGGTTGTTGGCGGCGTTGAAAAGCCATGATCTCTCGTATTTCGTGTCGCCGGTGAACGCAATGTTGTGCAACCCGTCGCCAATATGGAAATGGGCCATCGCGGAACCGAGTATATGACCCGCGTTATGGAACGTAAGCCTTATGTCCGGCGCTATGTCGGTGGTCTCATTGTATTTCAAAGGCATTGTATGAAGTATCTCCTGCCTTACGTGAGAGGCCTCATAAGGAGCCTTCTTGGCTTCGCCGAACGTCAGTTTGATGTAATCGAGCTGCAGCATCGCCATAAGATCGCGAGTAGGCGGCGTACAGTAAACCGGCCCCTCGTAACCGTATTTGAACAATACCGGCAGAATACCGCAGTGATCCATGTGCGCATGCGTTATCACAACCGCATCGAGATCCTTGAGCGGCTGTATCTCCGGCACACTGAAATACGGAACGGAATCGCTGCTCGGATCTATTCCGCAGTCGATCAGCACACGGCTGCTTCTCGTCTGAAGCAATGTTGCGCTCCTGCCGACCTGTCTGAATCCTCCGAGTGCGGTCATCCGAACCCACTGATCGTTGTCCACAACGGGACGTGCGATCTTTCTGCCTACTTTTTTCAGAATATCGCTGCGGTCATCGCGGTTGAGCCGGAGATATCCTCTTACATCGGACACCGTCTTCGACGGAATGGGCGGCGCACGTACGACCTTTACATTCCATCCCGTCTCTTTTTTGAGATCATTGAGCAATGAACCTTGTTTTCCTATGACCACGCCGGGAGACAATGCCTCTATGGTTGCTTCACCGGTCTCGAACTCAAAGAATATGTCGGATATATCGGCTCCCTTCGGGACCATGTTCCTTATCTTAGCTTCCACTTCGTTGGAATCCGCCAGCATGGACGGGTCCGGCCTGACGGCGACCCTTTTCCTGAGTCCCTGTGCAAGCACTTTCACGATGTTCGCATTGTCGGAGAATTTCTCGAATTCTTTGGTGTAGATGACAACGAGGGGCCCTTCGAACTCTATCCCCGATATCGTGTGATCCGGCGGGATCAATCTGCGTATCTCTTCTCTGAGATTGTCAAACAATTTATCAGCGTTCATATAACCACGAACTGAATGTAAAATGGGTTTAGTTGGGATATCTGAATCCCAGTTCGGCGGCGCGGGACCTTATCGTCTCTTCCGGAAGTTCTTTTGTTCCCTTCTTTCCGATCACGGATATGAGCATACCGTCGCCGCTTGCCGCGTCCCTCCTTATTGCGGAATTCAATGCGGATATGGCAAGGTCTATGCCTTCCTCCTCGGTCATGTCCTTCTTGTATCTCCCTTCAAGGACGCCGAGCGCGAAAAGTGATCCGGATCCAACCGAAACATAGTCGTCCTCGATGCACCCGCCGGCGCCGTCTATGCTGAACACATGGCCTCCTCTGGAATCGTACCCTCCGACGATCAGACCGAGATAGAATCCCTGACGGATCACATTGGACACAAGTGTGGCGGCGGCGCCGACGGACATCGGTGCGCCCCTTTTCATCGAGTATACTTCAACTTCGCTCTGCAGGAACCTGACCATGAGCTGCGCGTCCCCGACGAGTCCGGCGATCGTCATTCCGATGTTGTCGGATATCGAGAACACCTTCTGTACGTGGGTGTGCGCTATTATGTGCCCCATCGTCGCTCTCCTTTCGGAGGCCAATATGACACCGTCTTTCGTTTTGATCCCTACTGTGGTCGTACCTGTCTTTAAAGTCTCAGCACTCATATTTCAAATCCGCTCCAAAATGAACATTACGGAAAAGGAGAACTTTTCTCTGATTTCACTCTAACACGGATTTACTTAAAAAGTTTTTGTAGGCTTTGCTGATGGGAAAATAGAATCATAGATTACGAAATAAACGATTTTTATCAGAATTTTTTGTAACTTTTATATGTTTGTAAGATGTTAACGGCGATTACAAAGGTAAGACTGCCGCCGGAGATCCAACACGATACGAACCGGCGGAGGCGGAGAACTGTCTGTTCTGAGAACAAATTTGCAGAAGGGATCTCTGCCGTTCCGCGTTCGGATCATTGTTTACAGTTCCATCGGCCGTACATATTCAAAGCAAGGTTTCAGCGGATATCGTACATACGGTGACAACGGCAGAGCCTGCTTAACAGAGAGTAAAGAAGGCATATCTATGAGAAATAGGAGAGCAGGAGGAAAAGAGATGAGGACGGAAAAAAAGAAAGAAGAGAGAAGAGCAGGAAGAAAGGACTCTCCTGTCTTTGACCTCATGCGGACAGTCATAAAGCCCAAAGCAATGATATCTATGTTCGCCGCCCTCATTCTTCTGACCGCATCATTATCAATGATAACAGGCGAAAATGGGAATGATAGAGGAGAATACTTCGATCCTGACACGATCGGCGCTACCGTCAGAGTGACCGATATAACGAACGTACCGACATCAGCGCTGGCAGGAATGCCATTGACCCTCACGGGCACGGTATTACCGATCAACGCGACGAGTCAGACGATAACATGGAGCATCAAGGACGCAGGCACCACGGGCGCATCCTTATCAGGAAATGTATTAACCGCTCCGAACACGGGAACGTTAACGGTCACTGCATCAATAGAAGAAAAGGTGTCTGAATTCATCATGGTTTCAGTCGATGAAACTCATGCAGTGGTCATCAAATCAGACGGCACTTTATGGACATGGGGATTGAACGAATACGGTCAGCTCGGTGACGGCACTACCATAAACAGATCATCGCCGGCCCAGATAGGATCGGACACCTGGAAATACGTATCGGCTGGAGAAGTTAACACAGCGGCCATCAGATCGGACGGCACACTGTGGGCATGGGGGAACAACTCAAACGGCCAGCTCGGTGACGGCACTACCATAAGCAGATCATCGCCGGTCCAGATAGGATCGGATAAATGGATATCGGTATCAGCCGGATGGGGAGTCACAATGGCCATCAAAGAGGACGGCACACTGTGGGCATGGGGCAACAACGGCGGTGGCCGACTGGGGCTCGGCGACACAACACAGAGAAACTCTCCGGATCAGATAGGAACGGATACCTGGAAAAGCGTATCAGCCGGCGCCTATCACACAGTAGCCATCAAAGAAGACGGCACACTGTGGGCATGGGGCAACAACCAATACGGCAAACTCGGTGACGGCACCACCGAAAGCAGAAACGCTCCGGCTAAGATAGGATCGGATAAATGGATATCGGTATCAGCCGGATGGGATCACACTGTGGGCATCAAAGAAGACGGCACACTGTGGGCATGGGGGCGGAATATCGGTCTGCTTGGTATCGACGACTCCGGTAGCGGTACAAGCGTATCATCACCGGTTCAAGTAGGAACGGCAACAGACTGGGCATCGGTATCAGCCGGCTCTCATTACACAATGGCCCTCAAATCGGACGGCACCTTATGGGTATGGGGCAGTAACTACAATGGTCAGCTCGGCGACGGTACCAATACAGATATATTATCGCCAACTCAGATGGGATCGGATAAATGGACATCGACATCGAACGGATGGTATAGCACAATGGCCATCAAAGAAGACGGCACACTGTGGGTGTGGGGATGGAACGGATACGGCCAGCTTGGACTTGGTGACACCACAGACAGAAACGCTCCTACTCTGCTCCAAGTGCCGTGGACGGCCTATTTCATAAAGGATTTCACCATAAGCGTGATGGATCGTAACTGCCAATATGAGATAACCGGTTCCGGAAGTTCGTTCACCGCGATCGGATATCTGAGTGACGGTGTGAGCACATACACGGTCAGCGGAGCTTCGAACACATCGATACAGAATGTCATCAACGCGATACGCACGGATGCGAACGGTAGAGCGTGCAGTATAGAGTTCAAAGGAACTCCCTTGAACATAGGGGCTAATGGCATCGAGTTCAACAACACCGGCGGCACATGGGGCACCATAACGCTGAAAGGCGCAT
>WQZU01000019.1 GCA_009780575.1 Candidatus Methanomicula labiotermitis | reverse complement strand
ATCAGCTGCCTCTTACCCGGAAACTCCGTCTCTCTGTTTGTGAATTTCATTTAAACTCCGCTCCTTTATCTTCTGGCTTTGGATTCGATAGATCCGGCTTGACGGAATTGAAAATATTTAGTGGTATATCTATAATCGGTTCATGAACCACTTCGGCCGGGGTTATTCTATCTCTATTATCATTGCGCATAGAGATTGACGTTAACAGATACGGATCAACATGACGAAATGTTCCGTTCACGGGCAGGTAGGATGATCGGAAGATGAATTCGCGATGAAAAAATTCAGCCGTGATCTGCCGATGAGGGTATGTGTGAAGCGAAAATTGCATTTTTCCTTTCATGAGGTTGTCTCAAACACTTCTCATCGACGATATTTGATCACACTGAAGCAGTTCATGAAGTGATTATTTTTAATCAATAACGCATCTTTAACCAGACATGTCATCGCCCTCAAGATTCGATGACGTGTTCGTGTCGCTTCCTTTTGCGGCAAAGATATGGATCTTCCTTTGGTCATATCTCGCCGTGAGCGGATGGTTCAGTACGTACATGCTCGTCTCCATGATCGGTGAGACTCGGAGGAATGATATGATCGGAGATTTGATGCCGGAGACTACCTTTTTGTGGTCTATAGCTGTAATGATGCTTTCTTCCCTTATCGTCATAGGGCTTCTGTTTTACGGAAGATACACGAGAAAGAAGAAAGATGTGGCAGAGGCTGCTTTGAAAGAATATGAGAAGACGAAGGTCTTGGTTCAGCCTGAAATGAGATTTGATCCGGCGGTGATCGTCTTTTGGATCGGCGGATCTGTATTGAACACTCTGTTCAGCGCCGCCCTGCTCGTCACTGCCGTTCTGTATTTGAACCTTTTATTCGAACCCCCGGTAATGTATTTACTCATCGGATTCGGATTCTCTTTCTTCTCTGCCGTCATAATGTATCTGGTGACACAGTTCATGGCCAACGGCATACTTGACGCGAAGGCTGTGAAGAGACTTCTGAAAATGATAGCAGGTTCGGATGGGGCCAGGAAGGTCGTCGGTGCAGTATGCGGTAAACTCGGTATAACGGATATGGATACCGTTAACAGGGTATATGACATAGTCAAAGATAGAATAACTGCCAAAGAATACAATGAGCTTACGGCGGACGAGGTGCTCGCGATAAGCAGAGCGATCGGTGGCATCACAACGATGTACGATGGCAATGCGATCGGCAGGAACAATGTGACCGGCGAGAACAGAGCGGGCGGAGGATGGCTCGATTCAGAGCAGTGCAGAGGCGGAAACGACCGCTGAGTAAACCCTGGCGAGACTGAAACGATCGTCCTCGAGAAGACGATCACACAAAGACGTCTCGCCCCTTTTCTTTTTTATTTGCAGGTCGGTAAAACCTTGTGTGCGTACGCGCCGATGTGCGGAGGCGGGAGTTCCCCGCCTCCGCGGAGCATTCACTGCGTACTGTTAAAGTTTGATGTCAGAAGCGTCCTCAATCCGTCGACCTGATCTCTCTGGTAGTGTTTTTCGAATTTGACGCCCGTCTGATATTTACGGTCTCCCGTGGTAGTCCTCAGTTTGATGTTGAATGAACCGGGCGAACCTTTGACGAGCGCTTCGTTGATCTCATCTCTGCGGAATGAGGAGTATGTACCCAAATACTTTTTTGTCTTCCTCTTGACATCAAAGACGCGCAGGTCTTTCTCGTTCGCGGCCATTATGTGCCGGTCTGTTTTCAAATATATTATCAATCCGACGATCAGTCCGAGGACCAATCCGCCTAATACTGCGGCGAGTACTATGATCAGCAAGCGTTTTGTCGATATGCTGCTCATGCACGCGATCACGATATCATTTTGCTCTATCAGGTTTAAACCCTTTAATTCGTCTATAGTTTGGTTGAACATATCAAACCCCGTTAATAGTACTTGGATAGTGTATATAATGCCATTTAATATATAATATATATCAACTATTATTAATCCATTATAAAAACATACGGTCTTCGGATTTCAATATATTATATATATCAACTATATAGTTAAACCACTCCTTTGGACAAATTCATGGCCTCATCGTCTTTGTTCTGGATATGATATTTTTCGGACTTTGACAACGCGTCGGCGATCATTCGGAAATTAGGAACCGTTCCACGTTTGTTGAACTAAAAGTAGTAAATATTATTTAGTTCCCGTTCGTACATCGGCTCGTGAAGAGAGTGAGTGTTATCGTACCGGTCTACAACGGTTCGGAGCATATAGAGAATTCTTTCAGATTCCTCTCGGAGCAGAAGTACGAAAACTTTGAGGTCATATACGTTGTCGATATAGAAACAAAAGACGATACTTATGAGAAAATCGAAGAATGCATCCCTTTCTTGAAAGATGCGAAAGTCATCATACAGGAGGACGAGGATATGCTGGGAGGCGCCAGGAACCTGGGTATAAAACACGCCGAGGGCGAGATAATATGGTTCTTTGACGTTGATGATCGGCCTCTTCCGGATTTCCTGTCGGACCTCGTACCTATCATGGAGGAGAACGGCGCGGACATAGTCTCATGTAATTTTATCAGATCGAGTTCTCTTGATCCGGGCACCGTTCCGGTGAAGGAATACAGGATCAGGGCCATGGACCGGGACTCGGCCCTGAGAGCGAGACTGAAGGAAAAGATCCCCGTGACGGCATGGTCTAAAATAATTTCAAAAAGACTGATCGATGAGAACGATCTGAGATTCATACGCGGATACGCTGAGGACATAGAGTTCTCATACCATTCGATGTCCTTTGCCGATAAGATATACTACTACGAGAAACCGCTATATATTTACTATCAGAACTCCGGGTCCCTGTGCAATGGCGGCATGGGAGACAATTTAAGAGGTGAAGCGGAAATAAGTGCGTACGACCGCTTGGAAGAATTTTTCAAAAATGATCAGAGTTTCGGCGCAACCTTCAAAGTCGGAGCTACGAAGACCCGTATGCGCTCCGCGGTGCACATGGAGAAGGAACGCTTCATTGAATATTCCAGAAGCAAGGCATGCAGAGATATGATAAAACGAAATCTGAGCCTGATGTCCCCGGAGGCTTTGATATTCAAAACATTCCCCGGACTTTACTATATTGCCGTCAAGACATTTCTGAAAAAGATACATTACAAAGACGGCAGGTGCTTCACCCGTGTGTGAATCAGCATGTGTGATATCGAAGACTATTTCTTATAAAACCGGTTGCATAACGATTCGATGTTGTACGATGTGGTGATATTCGATCTCGACGGAACGCTTATAGATTCAAGCGAAGGCATCATAAATGCAGCCAAGAGAACGATAAGCGAACTCGGATTCCAGGAGATGTCATGCGATGAGATAAAAGCGTGCATAGGCCCTCCGATCGGAGAATCGATAGTGAAAAGGAACGGATACGGCGAGGCTGAACTGAAAAGATTCAACTCTGTCTTCCGTGAACTGTACAAGAACGAGCATCTGATGGAAGCAAAATCGTATCCTGGTATGATTGAGTTACTCGAAGACATGGGGCGTTACGCATTCGTTAGTATTGCGACCAACAAAAGGATTGATTACACAACAACATTACTGGAGCGTATGGGTATATCAGAAATGTGTGATGAGATACAGGCCTTGGATATGGAAGGAAGGCTGAAAAAGAAGGATCTCGTTGAAAACTGCATAAAAGCATCTGGAATTAATGACAGGGAACGGATCGTTGTCATAGGAGATACGGACACGGACGCAATGGCAGCGAAAGAATGCGGTGTCGGATTCATAGGCGTGACGTTCGGATTCGGATTTAAAGAAAGGAGTGATGTCACCTACGGTCACGCGGCCGATGACGCTCGTTCTTTGCGAGACCTGTTGTTCGGATGATTCTCTGGATACAGTCTTCTAGTCAAACAGTGCACCTTACGCTGATGTATATGCGACGGTCCGCGCAGAGCGTGACCGGTCTACGGGCAGGCAACAAATATGTACCCCGACCGCGCTTCGGAACCTGTGGACATTCCGAAGGATCATCCGAGGTATTCATCGCTGATGGTACGCGAAAGGCTTACCGAACTCATGATGAAAGGACTTGTGACGCCAACCGGTCTAATATCACACGGCAGAGGCGAAGCGTTCGATTATCTCATGAACGAGTCAACGACACAGGCGGCGCTGGATGCACAAAGGGCAGCGGTCGCTTATTTATTTAATGCGAGGAACCCGGTGATATGCGTCAACGGCAACGCAGCGGCGCTGGATGCGCAAAGGATCATAGAACTTTCTCTGGAAACCGGTTCGAAGATAGAAGTGAACATATTCCACAGAACGGAAGAACGCATGGGATCGCTCATTGAATATATGGAATCCTGCGGTGCAAAGAACGTTCTCGGAAGAAATCCGGACTCCAGGATACCGGGATTGAGTTCGTATCGCGCTCTTTGCACCAATGAAGGTATATACTCGTCCGATGTCATTCTGGTGCCGATAGAAGACGGCGACCGCGCCGAAGCGCTCGTGAGTATGGGAAAGGTCGTGATATCCGTGGACCTAAACCCTTTGTCCAGAACGTCAAGAGCGGCCACCGTTTCCATATCCGATGAGCTTTCAAGGGCGCTTGCCAATATGCTGCGGTTTGCAAAGGAATTAAAAAATAACGAAAAAGAAAAAAAGAGAATTTTAGCGAAATTCTCAAATTCGGATAACAGGAAGGCGGCAATTGATCAGATATGTGAAAATCTGAGATCGGCCGCCGAAGATCAAAAGGTGGGAAGATGAGTGAACTGGAAAAAGGTATGAGGAGACTGAAGTGGGCAGAGTCGCACATGCCCGTACTCGGTGAGATAAGGAAGAGATTCAAAAAAGAGAAACCGTTGAAAGGTCTGAAGGTCGGAATGGCGTTACATGTTGAAGCTAAGACGGGAATACTGGCAATAGCTCTCGCGGAGGCGGGTGCGCATGTGAGGCTTGCCAGCTGCAACCCGCTTTCAACCGATGACTCGGTCGCTCTTGCGCTGAAAGAAGGGTACGGGCTGGAGGTTTACGCGAAGAAAGGGGAGACGCAGGACGAATATTACGGCAACCTGAATAAAGTGCTTGACATGTCCCCGGATCTGATAATCGATGACGGAGCCGATCTAATTGCGATCTTGCACACTTCCAGAACTGATCTGCTGAAGAATGTGCGCGGCGCCAACGAAGAGACGACGACAGGTGTTGTCAGACTGAGGGCGCTTGCGGCGGACGGTAAACTTAAGTTCCCGGTCATAGCGGTGAACGATGCGAAGATGAAGTTCCTCTTCGACAATCGCTACGGTACCGGACAATCAACGTTTGACGGATGGATGAATGCCACCAACCTTCTCGTCGCCGGGAAAAAGATGGTCGTTGCCGGCTACGGATGGTGCGGCAAAGGCATCGCAATGAGAGCAAAAGGACTCGGTGCCAGTGTAATAGTCACAGAGGTAGACCCGATAAGGGCTATCGAAGCGCGCCTGGACGGATTTGAGGTCATGCGTATGATCGATGCGGTAAAGGTCGCCGATGCGGTCCTTACTGTAACAGGCTGCAAGGAGATAATATCCGAGGAGCACCTGAAAGTTATGAAAAACGGCTGTATACTCGGAAATGCGGGGCACTTTGACAACGAGATAGACAAGAAAGTCTTGGATTCGATGTCGGAGAGCAAGGAAAAGGTCAGGGAATCCGTTGAAGAATACAGGCTCAAAGATAAAAGGAAAGTGTATCTGATAGCCGAAGGCCGTCTGATGAACCTTGCCGCCGGGCAAGGTCACCCCGTGGAGATAATGGACATGAGCTTTGCAACGCAGGCCCTTGCCATGGAGCATCTGGCAAATAACTGGAAGGACATGGATAAAAAGGTTCACACGGTGTCCGAGGAAATGGATGCGGAGATCGCAAGAATTAAACTTATGACCATGGGTGTGCAGATCGATGAATTGACTGAAGAACAGGTAAAATACATGAGCGGATGGGAGGAAGGGACCTGAGATCCCCTTTCCTTTCCGTGTACGGTCATATCACAACGGACCATATAATGTCCGTTGATGAGTTCCCGGCGGAAAACACGTCCGTCAACGCTTTGTCCAAAGACATACACGTAGGCGGGACCGGAACGAATATTGCGGTCATAGCATCCGCATTGGGAGTTCCGACGGCGCTTTGCGGATTCGTCGGAAAGGATTTTCCGAAGGGTTTCACCAAATTCATAAGATCGAAGAAAGTGATCATGAACGAATTCGTAGTACAGGAAAGATACTATACCGCACAGGCGATGATAATAAACGATTCGAAAAAAGAACAGAGAGCGCTATTCTATCAGGGGCCTCAGGGATCTGCGTCAACTCTCAACAACGTATTGAAAAAAAATGCAGGTAAATCGAAATACGTTCATTTCTCGACCGGCGAACCGGATTACTATCTGAACATAATGTCGTCGATAAAGGGAAACGAAAGGAACATCTCGTTCGATCCGGCGCAGGAGATACACAAGATATGGAACAAAGAGAAATTCACCAAAGCCCTCGGGATGTCTGATATGCTCTTCTGTAACAAGTATGAAGCTGTGTCCGCCGTAAAGTACTCATCCGTGAACGGGGTCTCGGAAATCGATGCGAAGATGGTCGTATGCACAAAAGGGCCGGAAGGCAGCGAACTCTACGTGAACGGTAAGCGGACGGACATACCGGTCATAGATGCGAAGCGCACCGTTGATGCAACCGGAGCCGGAGACGCATACAGAGCGGGATTCTATGCAGGCAAATACAATAAATATTCAGATGTAGACGCATTGGTGATCGGAGCGGCCGCCGCATCGTTCGTCGTTGAAGAGATGGGTGCCCTGTCAAATATACCGACATGGGACATGGCCCTTGAACGCGCGGACCGCTATTTGGGGAAGATCGGATGATAATATCTCTGACCGGAACCCCGGGAACCGGAAAAACGACGATCGCCGACGGCCTCAGGGAAAAAGGAGAAGAAGTTATAGACCTGAACCTTCACATCGAGGAAAACGGATTGAAAGAACGATTCGATAAAAAAAGGGATACGTACAACGTCGATGTCATAAGGCTGAACAGATCATTGAAGGATTCCGTTCCGAAGGATAAGAATGTTTTTTTGGACGGTCATTTGTCACATTTCCTGAACTGCGATGTCATAATCGTGGTGAGATGCAACCCGTCCGTACTGCGTGAAAGACTTGTGAAAAGAAATTATTCGTCACAGAAAATAATGGAGAATGTGCAGGCGGAGGCGCTTGACGTCATTCTTTGCGAATCGTCCGGATCGGATGCGCATGTTTTTGAGATAGACAACACATCCTGTACAACGGAACAGGCGGTTTCGGCGGTCGCCGACATAATCGGCGGCAACACTGAAAGATACACACCGGGAAGCATAGACTGGACGGAGGAGATGGAAAAATGGTGTTAGACGGGCACAGGTCGAAGGTTGAATTTGCGATAACCCCCGTCGCTAAAAGACTGATCAACGTGGATCCGAACAAGATATCATGGATCGGGCTGATACTGGCGTTCATCTCTGGCCTGCTTCTCTATTTTTCGGGAACGAAGGATGCGTGGCATTGGATGCTCATAGCCGGCGCCGCGGTCGTTATCGTTTCAGGATATTTTGACGCTCTCGACGGAAAGGTGGCTAAACTGGCCGGAAAAGCTTCAAAGAAAGGAGATTATGTGGATCACGTCTTCGACAGATATGCGGACATGTTCATGATAGGCGGTGTTGCGATAAGTGCATGGTGCAATCCGTACATCGGAATGGTAGCACTTGTGGGCGTTTTATTGACATCGTACATGGGAACGCAGGCGCAGGCCGTCGGCGCGCCGCGCCTTTATGCCGGATTGCTCGGAAGGGCGGACAGAGTGGTACTTACCACATTGTTCCCGATAATACAGTTCACAGCCCTTTGGCTTGGACACGGTTACATCGATGTGTTCGGGTACATAACACTGTCATGGCTGGAGATAATGATGCTTTGGTTCGCCGTGATAGGGAATCTCACCGCAGTTCAAAGAGTGATCGTCACGTGGAAGAACATGTCAAAGGAAGAATGATCATTCTTCGGCAGTCTCGCTGCGCCTCTTTGATCTTATTCTCATTCGATAGTAGATGAGAGGGTGGACCACCTTCTCATTACTGCACAGATCATCCGGGTCAAAGCATATGCCGTAGCTTTTCATTGTTGAACACTCCGGAGGTGTATACTCCGGGCCGCCCAATTCTCCCGCTATGTGTTTTACTTGATATATCGTCTTGGATTCATCGAAATCCGGAGATTTGGCGAACAGTGCCATTATCTCATCGGAGTTCATTCCCAGGGTATGAAGGAATGAGACCAATGCGAACCTTCCGCTGTGCGGAAGGTTCAGCCCGTTCTGTGTTCCGGCGAGCAATGCGCGTATACACGGCGGGAACTCCTCAACGGAAACATCCTTTCCCATATGGTCCGCATATCTGCTCTTCATCTCGCTGAGCGCTATCTCCACATGCTTCACGTCCTTGGACACGATCGCTCTGATGTCATTGGGAACGTTCAAAGGAAGTTCAGCTTCTATTTTGTCCTGCAGCGCATTCTGCAGCGCACGGCAGAATTTTTCGTTGCGGAGGAAGACACGACCTTTGAACAGCTCCTGATTCACAAGTTTCCATTCAATGTTCTTCACTCTGGTAGAGAGTTTCAGATAATCCGTAAAATGCATCATCAGCATATCTTCACTCGAAATGGCATCAACGCCCAATTCCTTTGCTATTGATATCACGGTCCCGGGTGATTCCTCGCCGAGCAGTCTGTTCATCCTGACCGATTCCGCGAGCGCGTAGCGTTTTGTCAAAAACTTATCGTCAAGACAGGACACCAATATCCTGGCATACGGATACGACATGACCTCCATAAGCCGTTCATATTCAAAATTCGCCAAAGGAACGTAGGATATCTCAGAACTTCTTATCGATTCAAGGACACGGTTGATACCTCTTCTTCTCGCATCCGCATACGAAGCGGACAATACCAGAGACGAGATGTCGGCGGATTGTGATTCCGCGAATTCCGCGGATTCCATGAGGAACGGATATCTTGCGGCGCGCAGAGTGTCCATGGTTTCTTTAAAATTCGTGTTCATATATAAACAGCAACGGTCTGCGGCATACATATCGTTCAACAACGGCCATCGGAGGCCGCTGACGTTCGGTCCCGCGGTCAATGAGAGAAGGAAACATATACTTATTAAAAGATAGCATCCGCGTGCGGGCAGAAGAGATCCCCAAGAAAATAATAACATTCCTGAAAATACCGGTCGTTATCATACTTATCATCGGCCTGGCAATAAGATTTGTCATAATGCCGACGCTCTCTCTCAATTATGATGTCTCATACTGGGCGCTGGTAATTCAGCATATACAGGCAGGAGCGGGTCTGTATGAGATAACGGGTTATTGGTACACGCCGGTCTGGGGATATATTCTGAGCATAATGTCTCTTTTCATGAATATGACCGGTCTGACCGATTACGGACATCTGTTCGATGAGATACGTTTTATAGAAGGCTTCGAAGGATTTTACACTGCGACCCTGACAACACCCGCGTTCAACTTCTTTGTGAAGATACCTGCCGTTATAGCGGATGTGCTCGTTGGGTACATGATATACAAACTGGTCCTGGAGATGACCGGAGACAAGAAAAAAGCGACATATGGTTTTGCACTATGGTTCCTTTGTCCGCTTGTTATCTATACATCATCGGTGCACGGGATGTTCGATTCCATATATGTTATGTTCATGGTGCTCTCCGTATATGCGTTACGGAAAGGGCACGATTTCCTGGCGGGAGCGTCATTGGCAGTTGCGATCCTGCTCAAAGTGTTCCCCGCATTCATAATGTTCGCGCTGATCGCATATCTGATAAAGAAACACAGAGACGATATCAAGGTGTTGAGAAAACGTATCCTGACGGCTGTGTTGGGTGCAGGACTGATGACGCTTATCATCTACATACCTCAGATCCTTGACGGCACAGTAATGGAATCATTGCTGTTCCTCACATCGAGGATCGATGCTTCATCTTTATCAATTCACTCTGCCAATACATGGGATGCGCTGGTATTGTTCGGCCGAGGGATCATAATATTACTGCAGCCGATACTCGCAATACTGGCAATCGCACTCATATACAAAATTTTCAAGAAAAGTGAAGATCTGGATAAGGCGCTCTTCACGTCTCTGATGGTAACGACCGCCGTTATACTCATGTGGCCGGCATCGCCGCAGTTCGTACTCACGGCATTACCGTTCTTGATATGTTTTGCGGCGATATACGATAAACGTTTTGTGATACCGTTCCTGGTTATAACCATAGGGGCCGTTTGCACAGCACTGAACAATCCGTCTGTTCTGCTTTCACTGGCAGCATACACGGACATACTGAGCATTGAAACGGTGATATCCATGATGGAATGGTTCCAGCAGCCCCTGTTCGGACTCTCCAGACACTTCATTGTCATGGCAATCGCCATGATCGTCCAAATGATCGGGTTCGTGTTATTACTGCTTTATTGGATAAGACATGAGAAGGAGGTGAAATCACATGCTTAAGAAGAATGCCGCACTGATCGTTACGATATCGATATTTGCGATGATCTTACTCGGACAGACGCTTGCATACTTTGCGGTCCCGTACAAATATGACGCGTCCGCAGATATAACAGATACAGGAGTGGGATACACAGTATCAACGAACTCCTCCATAAGCTACACCGTTCTGGCGTATGACAATTCCAGGCCTGTGAACGTGCTGTATATCTATTATGATGAGAACTATGCAACGTTCCGGATCACACATGAAACGCAGCAGAAGTTCATATTGAACCTGATCGTTGAACTCAGGATAAGAGGGTTCACGGACGTGAATATCGTCAATGCCAAAGAGCTTTCAGATATAGTATCGTCTCCGTACGTCAAAGGGGATGCGATTCTCATTACCTCCGGCGTTCTTCCGAGTACGGTGTACCAGGGTCAAACAAATGAAGGAATATTCAAATGGGTAAGTGAAGGCGGATCACTGTATTGGGCCGGATATGCAATAGGCGCATTGTATGCCGACGGAAAGGATATTGTTAACGTGCCGGCGTTTCAGCAGAATATATTCGGAATGCCCGACAGCATTCTTATGAGAGCCGCCGTTTCAACGGAACGGTCCGGAGAAGAACTGAGTAAGGCACTCATGCTCTCATACAACAACGTAACGTATGGTCTGAATGTGAGCAAAATACCGGGCGCATTGTCCTTGGGATTCGAATTTGAGAATGAGAGGGGTGTGTTCAGCAGTATATCCCTGGTAGAGTACGGTGACGGGATGATATCCGTCATGGGAAGAACAAACACCGAATCCAGCACCGCAGTGGCTCAGATGATAGCGACGGGCGTATCGCCGACATCAAGCCTGATAGGAATGGATGGCGGTTCTTTGGTGCGCGGCACGGATGCGGGAACGATATCATGGACAGACGGAGAGAACATTGTCGGAGTGCAGATAAGGATGGGTGACCCTACCGTAGTGTACGCAAGGACATTCTTCTCACCGTAACGTTTCGGAAAAAGCAGACAGAGGATATACAGTAGCCTCCATGGAGCTTCAATGCGGCGATACATATCTTCTGAGAACTGCGTTCCCAGTAAATGAAATATATTGCATTACCTCTAAGTGCCGTGCTGAGAGGGTTATGATTTGTTCTCCCACAAGTATATGATGAAGGTCACGGCAAGCATCATTTTCTCCGTTTCCTCATTCATATCGCTGATTTTCATGACGAGATATGTAGGCGATGCATACGGCATGATGATGTGGGGGATGGCGTTCGTTGCCACGTTCAATGCTGCGCTCGAAATGGGATTCCATTTAGCGAACATAAAGAAAGTGTCCGAAGGAAAGGACTTAAGCAGGTGCGTTTCCACATACCTAGCGATCCGTGTGGTAACGACCATCGCGGCAATTGTACTGGTACTGCTATCATCATTACTTTTACATCGATTCAGCGGGAATTTTCCGCCGGAGTTCTGGATAGTAATGGGAGTGTTCATACTTTACTTCGTTCTGGAAAACATCCTTATGGTAATGACCGGGACGTTCATAGGAAATATGGATGCCGGGAAGGAATCGATTGTACTCGCAACATCATATATCGTCAGGTCCGCATTTCTGATAATGTTCGCTATTATGGGCGCATCCGCAGTCCTTCTTTCGTTCGGATACGTCATCGGCGTCATTTGTGCGCTCATCGTATCATTCATCCTTTTCAAATCGTTGAAGGTGCGTCTCGTACGTCCCGCATTTTTCAAAGAATATACGTCCTTTGCGGCTCCGATCGCTTTGTCTGTGATACTTTTCGCCGTTGTCTCACATGTGGATAAGGTTTTGATAGGCGCATTCTACGATGAGATGGAAGTGGGCTATTACGCCGCTGCCGCAGGTATAGTTTTTTCATTCATCTCGTTGGGAATTGTCATAAGTCCCCTTTTACTATCACATATGTCCAGACTCGTAGGGGAAGGAAGGGCTGATGATGCACGCAACACAATGTGGACCGCGCAAAAATATCTCGCCGCTCTGATGCTGCCGGCCACGGTCTTTCTCTTCATGTTCGGGAGCGAGACGGCAATCCTGTTGTTCGGAGAAGGATTTGCGGACTCCGGTGCGATACTGTCCGTACTTGCATTCAATATATATCTTGTGACCTTGTCCGGAATGCTTGCATACGTTCTTCTGTCAATGGACCACACCGTAAGTTACGGCAAAAATGCTACTGTGTACGCTGTCATCACGATATCGTTGTTCTTCATAATAATTCCAGGATGGGTGCCAGACATTGTCTCGGGGGCAGTAGGTGCGGCATCGGCCCTTGTCATGGGATCTTTCATATTTGTTCTGTTACTGACAATAACGACAAGACGTTTCGGTGCACCCGGAATATATCCGAGAACTTATGTTCACATAGCAGCAGCGGCGATCCTGATGATCCTGCTGTATCTCGTGAAGACATATCTTGCACCTTCCAATATAATTCAGCTTGTATTACTGGCATTTATGTCGATGGCCGTGTATACGGGAATACTTGTCGCCGTAAAGGAGATCAGAAAGAGCGACATAGAATTCATACGCGATACGCTGAATCCTAAAAATATCTATGAAGATCTGATGGACGAGATGAAGAAAAACTGATCGTTTATCTTACCAGACGTTTCTTATCTTCTGCAAAACGCTCCATATAAAATCTTTTAGAAACTTATAGCATGGGTCGGGGCGGATGCGAGATACAGAGTATGCATCATAGATCTCAATGAGCTGTTCTCTGCGAACGAATCTGTCTTTCAAATGAATGTGTGCGTTATCAACGTAGTATCTGTTATAGGCATCGCCCAGTGCAAGCGAATAACCGTTATCTGTGAGAATATATTCCCATCTGTCAAAGACGGGCTTCTTTTTACGTGGATCGATGGATTCGATTGCAAATATCCAAGGACGATATAAGCTGAGATCCAAACCTTCCAACACCTGTTTCTCAAAACCTTCGACATCGATCTTGCAAAAGTGTACATCGGCCCCGGATGGCAGATTCTCATTCAGGATCTCGGTCAAAGGCATTACCTTTACCGTGGTCTGTGTATCCTCCGTTGCCAGCGTTCTATCCATCGTTGCCAAGGTGGAAGTTCCGTACAATACCAGCTCAGTCTCGCAGTTTCCGGCACCGATGCACAGGTTCACATCGCGCGGCCTGTCCTTTTGTAAAATATCATGATACTCTTTTTGCGGCTCTATGTTTATCCCGGACCAACCGCGCTCGTAGAATATTTTTGTTATGGATCCGCACCACGGATCGTTCGCGCCCACATCGATGTAGGTACCTTCAACCACATCCTTCAAAACATGATATAGAATAAGATCAACGAAGTCCGGATTGTAAACAGTCACTTTCTCTCTCATAAAGACACAAACGCATACAGAGTAATAATATTTTCCAGAATTGTATTTTATCCTCTTCATTTGACAAAATGCTGTACTTTTCATTCGAATGAAACAACATTATCCAAACGGTCTGCGACGGACACATCGTCCATGATCGCAGCGAACTCTTCCTTATTTTTTATCGGCCTGGATATCATTATTTTGGCCACTCTCTTCTTCCCTATTCCGGGGAGTGCGGAAATCGCCGACATGCTGGCGGTGTTTATTGGAAACGGATACTCGATCCCGGTTATCGATCTGAATCCGTGGTCAGTCACCATAATATCACAGAACCGGTCCGTTTCCGTTTTGTACGGAATGCCGATGAGTAAAGGATACGTTCCTATCTGTCTTCCGAATGTGAGACCTCCGTCAACGAGCTCCAGATAAACGTTCTTCAGAACGGTGCCGATCGGAACTATTCTTTCAAGCATCGGAGCATCGATGTTGTTGCGTATCTCCTGCTTGTACCTTTTGAATTTATTGTGGTCGACCTTCTTATCAAATTCCCTTCTTACCGGTAAAACCTGACGAATGTTTATGCGTCTGATCATAAGATCTTCATCATACAGTTTTTTCAAAAAATTGATGTTGAGGTCATATGTTCTCGATGTCTCTCCGTCCAGTCCTGAGATCAGATTCAGTCCGGGAAGCAACTTGGGCATACCGTTCTCTCCGCGTTCCGATCCGATCCGGTTGATCGCGCGAACCGCATCCGATACCTGATCGGGGGTTGAGTTCAGATTGTTTGCATCGATCACCGCGAGATCTGCGCTTTCCATACCCAATGCGAGAACGTTCCCGGAGGTGCAACAGTACGCCAGTGTTTCTAATATCGATGACGATTCGTTCGGATATTCCGATATCACGGAAGCGTTCGCGTTGTCCACGTGTAAAACATCAAAGCTCATCTCGCGGAGTGAAGTGAACAACCCGTTCACGATATCGGGACACGGTTTAGGTATTCCTAAATAATTCTTCGAACCGTATGACATTATACACGTTTGACCGCCGATCCGGATATTTCTGACACCTAATTCTTTAAGGCGGCCGACCTCATCCAATATATCGCCCGGAGACCGCATCAGTGGTTCACCTTTCAGCGGTTCTATGCAGTACGAGCATCCTCCGCTCCTGAATCGGTGGCATCCTCGGTACGTTTCCACTTCCGCGATAAGCGGCTGCGGGTGATCCTGATGATCTTTTACTATATCGGCGCCGAGTACCATCCATCTGTTCCATTCGTCTATGTTCCGAAGGCGTTCGTCCACCTCTTTTCCTGTCAGCCCGTCGTACAGCGATGCCGCCAGATCCGTTTTTATTACGAAATTGAATCCGTCGGCTGCATCTGACAATGCGGCCGATCCGCCTATGAGTTTCCAGCCGCTGAGTTTCGGAAGTATATTCTTTATTTCATTCACGGACATGGGCATCGACCGCAAATAACGGCCCGGGACGGTGTTACCGGAAAGAATGACGCTCACATCCGCTTTCGGGATCTTTCGGCCTTTCCTTATGTGATCTATCGTGACATATTCCACGACGGCCCCCGTATCTATGGCGGCACCGGCCACCGAGCGAACCATGGGAGATATATAAGGAGGAACGCCGAGTGCCGCCGGATCGTCTATGTATCCGTCCACAAGAAGTACTTTGATGCCAGACACGATTATTCTGTGATTAATATGTTGACTATCTATAAATATTAGCTAGCATTATGATGCGTTTTGAAGATTCTGCGGATAAATTACGGCATTCGCGGAGAGGGGGAGGAGAAGTAGAGATGACGAAGGAGAACATGTCCGTTGAAGAACGCCTTATAATGGCGGAAAAGCCGGGGAAGGACGCAATGGTCCTGCACAAGTACTACGGAGGAAAAATCGAAGTGGTACCGAAAGCGGCCGTGCGTAACTATGATGACTTTGCCATCTGGTATTCCCCCGGTGTCGCGGCGCCGTGTAAGGCGATCCACGAGGACATCGACGAGGTATACGCACACACATGGAAATGGAACACCGTTGCGGTGGTGTCCGACGGAACACGTGTTCTCGGCCTTGGAGATATAGGACCCGAAGCCGCCATGCCCATGATGGAAGGAAAGGTCATGCTGTACAAGTACCTCGGAGGAGTTGACGCAGTTCCGATATGTCTGGACACGAAGGATCCTGACAAGATAATAGAGGCCGTCAATCTCATGGCTCCGTCGTTCGGCGGCGTGAACCTCGAGGACATCTCAATGCCTAAGTGCTTCGACATTCTTGACACGCTGAGGGAAACGTGCAAGATCCCGGTATGGCACGATGATCAACAAGGTGCTGCCACCGTTGTCTATGCGGCCGCGATAAACGCAATGAAGCTCGTAGGCAAGGACATAAAGAAGTCACACATCTGTTTGGTGGGCGCGGGTGCGGCGAACATAGCTATTGCAAGACTGATGTTCGCGGCGGGCATCAACCCGAAGAACCTTGTTATGGTGGACTCCAAAGGAATACTGAATCCGGAGAGAGAAGAGCTCAAGAAGAACTTCAAGCAGAAGTGGAAAATGTGTGAACAGACCAACGGTGCCGGAAAGAAAGGCGGCCTGAAGGAGGCGATGGAGGGTGCCGATATAGTTATCGCAGCTTCCGCACCCGGACCGGGTACTATACCGAAAGAATATGTCAAGCGGATGGCAAACGATGCCGTCGTGTTCGCGACCGCGAACCCCGTCCCCGAGGTATGGCCGTGGGAAGCAAAGGAAATGGGCGCAAAGATCGTTGCGACCTGCCGTTCCGACTTTCCGAATCAGGTTAACAATTCGATGGGATTCCCTGCAGTGTTCCGCGGTACGCTTGATGTCCGTGCTAAAACGATCACCGACGAGATGTGCATAGCCGCAGCCGAAGAATTGGCGAAGTTCGCCGAGAAGAAGGGAATGTACGAGGAATACATCCTTCCGCTGATGAGCGACTGGGAAGTGTTCCCCCTCGAAGCGGTGGCGGTGGCGATGAAAGCGCAGGAACAGGGTCTCGCAAGACTGAAGCTCACACGTCAGGAACTAACCGACCGTGCGGAGTTCATGATCAAAAGGTCCAGAGAGATCACCGAGATCATGATGAAGAGCGGTTATATCGCAGATCCGGAACTCGCGTTCAACAAGTAAACGGGCTTCGTTTGCTTTCCAAACTCTTTACATTTTTAAAATTCGATGGGTGTTGGTTGTCTGTCGAATACAGCATTTGCTGACTTCAGTTTAAAATAAAATGTCAGTGCCGCATAGGGCACATAGATCGATAAAAATTACAGGAGCGCGGTAGATGTGCACTCGATGTTCTCAACACCGGGTATTGATCTGAGACTGTCTTCCAGTTTTCCGCCGATCGTCTCGTCGGTATCGTCAACGATGAATCCGGCGACAACCTTCTTCAGGCCGAAGGCGACCGGCTCTATTTTTGTCTCGATGAGGGTCACTCCGTTCGGGATCACGCCTTTGATCGCATCAACGACCGCCTCAAGGGGAACGTCGGTGCTCTCAGGCATTAGGTCATATTTGGCCGCTATCTTTCCCATATGATCACGGTCCTCTGAATCCGCATTTTTCACATTCGTACGAGACGCCCTGATCGCGGCATTGTGCGCATCTGCCTATCTCGGGGCCTCCACACTCCGGACATTTGAAGAATGTGTTACCGTGGCCGAGAAGCCTGATGCCGCATGATGAACATATCTTATCCTTTGCCATGAGCAACCGATATTTTTGCTTATATATAAACAGCAGGGTCCCCGTCAGTTCTGCCTGTTCCGGGCGCACATGTGTTATAAACCAAGAGGGCGGTTGACAGTCATGGACATAAGACCGGAATGCATCCCGTGCCTGCTGAAGCGCGTACTGTTCCAGGCGGAACTTGCGGACAACGGAACGGAGTTCGAGGCGCTGCATGCGGCAATGAGCGCATTCACCGCCGAATTACCGAATGTGAGGAACTCCGCTGAGATCGCAACAGAGGTTCACAGAGCCGCATATGCGGCAATGAAGGTCAAAGATCCGTATATCGAACTTAAGATACGTGCGGACGATGTTGCGGCGGAATACATGGACGATGCATCGAACTTCATAGGATCATCGGACGATCGTATGAAAGCAGCGATACTTATCGCATCCGTAGGCAACATAATGGATTTCGGGATTGGATCGGCGATAGATGATCCGGGCGAGTTCAGGAAAGAATTTCGGAGTCTTGTGGAGCAAGGCATAGGATACGATGACACGAACATTGTGAAAGAAATACTTTCAGCCGCAAGATCTGTAATATACATTTTCGACAACTGCGGCGAATCACAGCTGGATAAATTGCTGATAAGGGAAATAAGAAGGGCCGGGACAAAGGTGATCGGCATCGTAAGAGGGGAACCGATACTGAATGACGTGACAGCCGAGGACGCAGAACGCATTGGTTTGGACAAAGAAGTGGATGTTATGGGAACAACATCCGAGTTCAGGATCGGGATCGATCTGAGCGCACTGAGCGATACATTGAAGGAAGAGATAGCATCAGCGGATCTGATGATCGCAAAAGGTATGGCAAACTTTGAATCGCTTTCCGATAAAAAAGTACCGATACCGATAGCGCACATACTCCGGACGAAGTGTCAGCCGGTCGCGGATGCGCTCGGCGCCCCTGTCGGAATAAATGCGGTGGCCGTTAAATTTCCAGGAACGGACGCAGTGTGATGCGATAACGGCCGTGAGAACATCATAATGTCGCGCGAACGGATGTTCATGCTTAATGCGGCGTTCGGTTTGTACTTTTTTACCGGCTCCCTCTCATCCATTCCGAGATCCTAAAAATCATTTTGTTTGTTCCTTTTTCTGCTGTATCCATGCTCGAAGTAACAATGAATTTCCTGATAGGGCACTCGTCCCCATGTACGTTCTTAGTTTTGGGGCCAAGTCTGCCTCCGGCAGCGCCGAAGAATGCGGACACACCGACATCCGTCCATGAGAAACTATCTGTCAGCAGACCCTTGACCGCCGTGGAACCGCCGGAAATGATCGCCTCTCCTCCGATCTGATATCCTACTCTCGACAACTTCGTGCTCTCTCCCAAGAATTTAGAAGCTCCGCCGGATACTGCGCCCGTAGCTCCGCCTATCAGTGCCGCGGTTCCGACCGTTCCCCAATCGATGTTCCTGTAACCATTGTTCGAAAGACCTTGTGATATGATGCTCTTCCCGGCAGCCATTGTCGCACTTTTGACCGCTCCCACGACCACGCCTGATATGACCTTGGCAGTCATGGCCGATATGACCTTGCCGCCCACGACCTTAGCGCCCAGAGCAACGGCCAGCGGTGCGGCGGCTCCGAAAGTTGCCACCGTCACTGCGACCACAACACATACGATCAAAACCGCTATGATAAGGGTTGCGTTATCATCGATCCAATTGACCACCGAATCTATTACATTTCCAACAGATTGGATGACGCGCCTGATCCGCCTGAATATCTGCCCCGTCGGGTCAGCGAACATTATCGGATTGTTGGCGCAATATGCGTAAAGATTGAGACCGTTGATGTGCGTTTGCGTCTCGTGGAATATCGCAATGTCATCGGCGCTGATGAATCTGCCGGTTTCCGGATCATAGTATCTCGTTCTCAGGTAGTACAGCTTTGTTTCAACGTCGTAGTAATATCCGCGGTATCTGTACGGGTTTACGGAACCGATCTTATCTCCGTCCTCGATTATCTCGTGGTTTCCCCATGCATCGTAAACATACTCCGCTTTGATCGTCCCTTCATCATCGAATATGTGTGTTATGTCGCCCTGGATGTTCTTTCTGTAATAGTAGCTCCTTTTGCAAGAATCGTCTTTCCTTGATATTATGAACCCTGCTAATCCTCCTGCTCCCTGCAGATATGATATGCTCATGTTCGTTGCATTGGAATACATGGGGTCATCGGTAAGGTGATCATCCAGTTCCAGATCCTCGCTTTTTGCCGATATGCGTTTTTCAGCAAGCAGTTTGGATCCGGACCAATAAAACTCTGTCTTCGTTTCGCCGCAACTCTTGCTTTGACGTAGTCCGAAGACATCATATTCGAATCTTGTGTTGTCATATTGAACGAGATCCCTCAGATTGCTCCATTCAAGATCATTGTTACGATACTTCACCGGATTTCCGAGAATGTCGTATTCGCATACTTCTCCGTTGATCGCTGTCAGGCGGTCACGGTTACCTGTTTCGGCGTAATCGTAACGTATCTCTTCACCATATGTGAGTTCAATAGAATCACTGAGCGGATATATGTTCTTGAACCGGATATTGCCGTTGGTGTCGTAATCGAACGTTGTGCTCTTATTCAGCCGAATGTTATCTTCGCGCGAAATCCTGTCAAGACCGTCGTAACTGTATCTTACCGACAATCTTCCGTTCTCACGTATTTCGCTTATGTTCCCGTTGCTGTCGTACGCGTACTTTGTCCTTCCGTTACCATGGTCTGTACTTGTTATGAGGCCGGTTGCGTTTCCGTTCTGATAGTATTTGATCTGTTCCCTGTGGGTCGGATGCTCTATTGCGCTTATGCGTCCGAGGCTGTCATATTCAATGGTCTCCGATCTGCCGTTTGGTAATATGATCTGAGAAACTCTGCCTTCATCATCATATATGTTCTCGTAGGCCTGATCGTCTATGCCTTCCTCTAAAACATATCTTACCCTTTCAACGCTTCCTTCAATGTTATGATCCTTTACCGCTTGGACATTTCCGCTTATTTCGGTGTTGAGACTTCCGTCATCGTTATATATGAATCTCGCGACCTTTTTGGCAAGATGGTCGGTCGTTTCGATGAGTCTGTCGTTTCCATCGTAATGATTCGACATCAGAAGTGTTCTGACGCCGTTGATTATACGATGCACTGTCAGCAATTTACCGAATCTGTCGGTCGTGGTCTGATACTGTTCGCCGTTCGCATATGTTGCCGTTACGGTCTCGTTGCCATCATTGCCGCTGTTGCCGCCGTTACCGTCACTCATCTCAAGTGCATATTGAACGTGCGGCGTACCCGCAATGCTTATTTCGGACTTGCGGCCCCAGCTGTCGTAACTGTAATCATAATGAGTTCCGCCGCTTGTCAATCGAGTCAGAAGACCTTTGGTGTGAACGAACTCGGTCTCATTGAGTTCGCCCTGAGCGCTTGCGGATATTGCCAGTAATTCATCGGTATGCGGATTGATCCCGATCGAAAATCTCTGTCCGTTCGGTGAGATGCTTCTCGTTATGATGTTCGTACCGTCAAGGTATTCGAAAATTGTCCTGTTCTCACCGCGCGCATCGATCTCCGCCGTTATTTGTCCTTTTTCATTATATTCGTTCTCCTGAACGAATCTGCTTGCCGGGTTGCTTTTATGGTACGTGAATGATCTGACGGCGTTGCCTCTCTTGTCATATACGGTTTCACTTACGATGCCGTTCGACAGTGTTGTTCGTATGATCTTCGATCGCTTATTGTATTCGCGCTTCGTCACGTGTGTTTCAGATATACCGTCTTTGGTCAACACGGTTCTTTCTCTGATCAGATTGCCTTTTCTGTCATATTCGAAGAATGATTCGTCATGAGAGACGAATCTGCCTACTTTGACGCCATCGACCGTTCTGTCGGTTATCTGTCGATTGCTGCATTCGAATATTTTTCTGTGTTCCTCGTCCATTTCCGTATATATCCAGTCTCCGTCCGCTAATGATATTCTTGAGAAAAGACAGGTGTTCCTGTTATTCGAATAATCGGCCGTTATTCTTATTGAAAGAGGTTTGATCGGCTCACCTTTGCCGTTCTCATTCAAAGTGATCGGAATGGCTACGAACTGTTTTGTTTTTATCCTCCAGTCATAGCTTGCGATGAATGTCTTTTTCTCGCTTACGTTCGTTGATTCATCGCGATATGTGATCTCCGCTCTCAGTTCAAATCTGCGGCTCTCTGCCGCAGGGTCGGTCACGGGCGATGCGTGAGGATGATTCGGATCGGAATGATCGCAATATTCCGTCTTTCTGCGATCCGTGGTCTCATCGGAATCGGCTGTAGCAAACCCGGAAAGTATCAGATCGGTAGCGTGTTCCGGCAAATGATGAGGGTCAAGATTCCATACCGCAAACCGATCCAGCGTATCTATATTGCCTATATTCACATCGCCGTTCAGTGAATGGATAACGTTCGGATTATTTTGTTCGGGCACCGCATGATCGATCAGATTGTTATCGAAATCTGTCTGCTGCATTGAGAAATAGCATCTCCTGCGGCCAACGTCATATGTTCTGATGATCCTCATGACGTCGTCCAGTTCTGCGTATTCCGTTACACAGTCTCCTTCCGAATTGAATAGATAATTTGTTCTGTGGCCTGTTTTCAGATCCGATACGCCGGTAGATTTTCCGCTTTCGCCGTATTCGATCCCGACAACGTCTTCCGTTTCCGTTTCATTGTTTTTTATAATTCCGTCGAACGATACGCTCTCGACCGATGTTGCGTTTACGATCTTGACCGGTCTGTTCTCATGGTCATACTCCAGTCGCTTTCCGATCCCGACCGGCGGCACCATCTCATACAGCAGACCGTTCCGATATGCGAAGGACGATTCGTCACCGTTCGGATAGATTATTTTTTCAAGATGGTCTCCGGTGTAAACAAATCTTGTCTTTCTGTCCAGTGCATCAGTGATCACAGATAGCTTTCCGCCGATGTATTCAAACACCGTGTCTTTCTCTTCCGCATCATTGATCTCCATGAGCTTTCCGTCCTCGTAAATCAGGGACGCATGATTATCATACGCGTCCCAGATGATCACAAGGTGCCCCGCTCTGTTGAAACCGTAGTTCAAACCGTTACGATCGGAAATGAAATTAACGGAAACCTGTTCTTCGTATTGCCGGAGCACGAATTTACGATAATCCAGCATCTTCTCTGCAATGGCGATGTCAATCTCCGCGCGTTTCGTCAGATCATCGTAACGATTTCTTAACCTAATTCTTTCGTCATTATCGTAGCCATCTTTCAACTCCTGAAAATCAATCTGCAAATTGAGCAGTTCTTCCTTATCTTTCATCTGGGTTTTCTGGTCTTCCCACCTCTTTTTTTCTAATTTGAAAGAATCCTCGCGTATATCTTGCGATAGTTTTTCAATACTCTCTTCGAATCTTTCCTGAAGGAACTGAATGACACGCTCAATTCGAGGTCCGTTATAAGTATCTGCATTGCCCAGGACTTTGCCGTAATAATCTTCCGTGTAAATCTTATCGTAGGATGCCAAAAGAGATAATCTTTCCATTTCTCTTCCGATCGCATTCACAAATGTCCTGCGACTCCTTCCACGTTCGAAAACAAAACTATAATTTGGATTCAACCCGTCCAAGTTTCCGGATGCCACAACATTTTCTTGGAGTTCTGCGTTGCCGCTGTTTATTCTCAATCTGCCAATGTTTGAATCATTTTTAGTAATCAAATTATTATATTCTGAATTCTTTTTGATAAGACCATCTTGGCACTTCTTTAGAGCTTTGAATGATTCCTGAATATCCTCCTCTATTTCGAAAGACTTTTTCTGTATATCGGTTTGTTTTTTTCTCAATTCTGAAAGATCCTCATGGTCAAGTTTTTTGTACTCTTCCAATGAGAATTCAAGATCCTCAATGCTCCGTCCAAGGCTTCTGACCTCGTCTTCAAGCTGTATCAGTTCCTCATGCCTTGTTTCAATTTTATGTGCGTTAAGAAAGTCTTTGAGTTCCGTTACCAATACGAATCCGCTGTCCGTTCTCAGCTCCGTGAAGATCTCATGCGTTTCCGTTCCGTCATGATAAGTGAGCTTTCTGTCGTGGCCGATCGAGATATCTCCGGGAGTGAATTTCACTTCTTCTCCGCCGACCATTCTGTGATATACCCTTCTTCCTTCGGAGTTAAGATAATAATACAGTTTTTTGAATTCGTATTCTTTACCTGCCGCATCTGTCAATATGTATCTTGTATCATTCGGGTCCTCGCTCACCTTCTGCAGCCTTTTGTAAAGATTCAAATTGAACCCTTTTCCGTAAGCAACGGATCCATCGGCATTCAAGGCGGATGAAGTGCTGTAAACATGCGAGACACTTATCGGCAATACATTGCTGTCTGAACTCGTATCATTATGAACGAAAACGACCTCTCCGCTCTGGAGGTCGATCTGACCTTGTCCTGCTCGCCCGGCACCGAATGATTCGTATCTTCTGTTTCTCATGAATATCTCCGCCTATGCTTTGTTGTTTTGGGATTCGATAGATCCGGCTTGACGGAATTGAAAACATTTCAGACTATATCTATAATCAGTTCATGAACCGCTTCAGATATGCAAAATCAACTTTCTGATGAAGAACGTTTGAAGATTATGTTTTGATCGGCGACCCATATCGTTCCTATTAGAAAACTATCCTCAAAACATTGTCCGACGAAACTCATAGCCGGAGACATGTGTGCACTCCGCCGTTCCTCCTTCTCGGAGGTGGCGATCCGTGGATCCTGCAGAATCATTTCGTATGCGATTCCAACCTGTTTCGTGAAAGGTCGCGCTGTTTACACGAAAACGCCTTCCTATGCTTGATCTGCAAATTCATCCAAAAATCGTGTTCCCGTTGCCGTGAATTCCGGATATCCTGAACTTTCGATTGAGCACTGAACATGCATTTTGATCGGACCTTCTTTGTTCCGTCTTCGATATCTAAAGTAAACGGAGTTTATAAGCATTTAATGAGGGTCGTCGATTAAATATTTTTCATAATGGAGGCATGTAAAATGGACAGAACTAAAATGGTATCGGATGCCATAAAAGAACATAACATAAGAGGTGAAAAGATCAACTGGAAAAAGCTTGTTGAATTGTTTAAAGGAAGGATCTCCGGATCAACGATAAGCAATATCATAAATAAGCTCATCAAGAGCGGAATATTGAGAGTAGAGAGCCCGACGGATAGCCGGACTCCGCTCAAATACCTGTACATGAACGAATATCATATGGAAGAAAGGAATGACTCCGCGGATGCGGAAATCGATGAGGCCTCGAAAATCGAGGCGGACCTTCAGATCAATATCTCGATATCCATATCCGGAAATCATAACCGCATTCAGATCGATTACCGGCGATGAGAGTGTCATATACAACAAACCTCAATTTATTTTTTTATTATCCGCTCAAACGTTTTTCCTCGGAATAACACGTGTTACAAAGACCGAAGCGGTTCATGAACCGATTATAGATATACTCACTAAATATTTTCAATTCCGTCAAGCCGGATCTATCGAATCCAAAGCCAGAAGATAAAGGAGCGGAGTTTAAATGAAATTCACAAACAGAGAGACGGAGTTTCCGGGTAAGAGGCAGCTGAT